>NZ_NSKF01000027.1:0-47673 GCF_002287015.1 Kocuria sp. WN036 | reverse complement strand
TCGCCGTCGTCCGCAGCACGGCGGACGCCGTGGCGCCCGGTTCCGCGGCGTCCCCGGCGTCCCCGGCGTCTCCGGGGCTGACGCCGCCGGTGCCGCCGGCGGGGGAGGGACGCCCGGCCCGGGCGGCGGCGCTCGTGCGGTCGTCGGGCGCGGGACCGAGGGCCTCGAGCTGCCGGGCCAGGTCGGCGCGCACGTCCGCCCACGCGGCGGCGGGCGCCGGGGCGGGCGCCGCGAGCAGCGCCTCGGTTCCCCGCCACGCCTCGGCGCGCGCGACCTCGTCCGGGGGCACCGGCCGGGCGGAGTCCAGCCACCACGCCCCGGACGCCCCGGTGGCGAGCAGGACCCCCAGCACCAGCGGGAGCACCCGGGGGACGGGCGTGCGGGGATCGGTCACCGGGGGCTCCTGGGGGACGCTGCGGGGGACGGCGGAGGGCCGCGTTCATCATAGGATCTCCAGGACCGACCCCGACGTCCCGACAGCACGAGGAGACCCCGTGAGCGAGCAGAGCACCCCCGGACCCGACGACCAGCGGCTGGCCGAGCTGATCGGCCCCGCGGTGGAGGAGTCGGGGCTCGTCCTGGAGCACGTCGCCCTGAAGCCCGCCGGCACCGGGCTCGTGCTGCAGGTGCTCGTGGACCTGCCGGAGGACAGCACCGACAGCGTGGACATCGACCGGATCGCCGCGGTCTCCCGGGCGGTGTCCGAGCTCCTCGACCGCACGGACCCCGTGCCGGGCTCGGCCTACGAGCTGGAGGTGTCCTCCCCGGGGGCCACGAGGGAGCTCGCGGCCCCGCGGCACTGGCGCCGCTCGATCGGCCGGCTGGTGCGGGTCACCCCGGTGGAGGGCGAGAAGTTCACGGCCCGCCTGCTCGAGGTCGGCCAGGACGGCGTGGTCCTGCAGCGCAGCCACCAGGTGAAGAAGGGGATGCCGGCCCGGCTGCTCGACCCGGAGCGCTGGGCCTTCGAGGCCGTGCGCCGGGCCAGGGTGGAGGTCGAGTTCACGGACTGACGGACCCGGCCACACTCGGCACGAGTGTAAGATGTGCCGTTGACGCCGCGGCGCCCACCGGCGCCGCGGTCCGCAGTGCGACGACAACCGAGTGCGACGACGAGTGCGCGAGCACGACCCGTGGCGGCGCCCCGTCATCCCCGACGGTGCGCTGCGCCGTCCCCGGGGCCGTCAGGTGAGGAAGGCCGGACATGGACATCGATATGAGCACCCTCCGACTGCTGGAGCGTGAGCGCGACATCCCCGTGGACCTGCTCATCCCCACCATCGAGCAGGCCCTCCTGCTGGCGTACCACAAGACCGCCGGCGCGCTGCCGGGAGCGCGCGCCGAGATCGAGCGCCGGACCGGCCACGTCACCATCTGGGCGCCCGAGCTGGACGAGGACGGCGAGGCGGTCGGGGAGTTCGACGACACCCCGGCCGGCTTCGGGCGGATCGCCGCCTCCACGGCCCGCCAGGTCATCCTCCAGCGGCTGCGCGACGTCGAGGACGACGCCGTCCTGGGCCACTTCAAGGGCCGGGAGGGAGAGATCGTCTCCGGGCAGATCCAGCAGGGGCACAACCCCCACATGGTCCAGGTCGACCTCGGCACCGTGGAGGGCGTGCTGCCCCCGCACGAGCAGGCCCCCGGCGAGAAGTACCCGCACGGCGCGCGCATCCGCGCCTTCGTCGTGGAGGTCAAGCGCGGCATGAAGGGCCCGTCCATCACGCTGTCCCGGTCCCACCCGGACCTGGTGCGCCGCCTGTTCGAGATGGAGGTGCCGGAGATCGCCGACGGCTCCGTGGAGATCATGGCGATCGCCCGCGAGGCCGGCCACCGCACCAAGATCGCCGTGCGCGCCACCCAGTCCGGGATCAACGCCAAGGGCGCCTGCATCGGGGAGATGGGCTCCCGCGTGCGCGCCGTGATGAACGAGCTGCACGACGAGAAGATCGACATCGTCGACTGGTCGGACGACCCCGCCCGCTGCATCGCCAACGCCCTGTCCCCGGCCAAGGTGTCCCGGGTGAGCGTGCTCGACGAGCGGGCCCGCTCGTCCCGCGCCGTGGTCCCCGACACCCAGCTGTCCCTGGCCATCGGCAAGGAGGGCCAGAACGCCCGCCTGGCCGCCAAGCTCACGGGCTGGAAGATCGACATCGTGCCCGAGTCGAAGGCCGCCGAGCGCCGCTGAGCCGCGCCGCGGCGGGACCGGCGCCCCCGCCCCGGGGCGGTCCCGGGATCCCGCGCGCCCCCGGTTTCGGCCCAGGGCGGTCCCCGGGATAGACTGGACAGCGGTCAGATCGTTGGTGGTCCCTGTCCGGCGCCCGCTCCCGGCCCGCACGGGACGTCCCCGACGTCCCGGCGCGAGACGAGGAGTACCGAGCGAGTGAGTGCAGACTCCCGTCGCACGTGCATCGGATGCCGGACCACCGAACACCCTGACCAGCTCGTACGTGTGGTGACCGAACCGACCGACAGCGGCCTCCGGGCCGTGGTCGACCGGGACGGCCGCCTCGGCGGTCGCGGAGCCTGGCTCCACCCCTCCCACGAGTGCCTGGACTCGGCCCTGCGCCGGCGCGCCTTCCGGCGCGCGTTCCGGGCGGTCGTGGACACGGAGGCGGTCGCCCCCGCACTGGACGCTCTGCTGTCCACAGGGGCAGCCCCGGCGACCGGACGCACGAGTGCCGACCACAGCCGTCCCCGGACGGCAGCCCGCGCGGTCCGACCGGGCCGGTGACCACGTCCGTACGCGGGTGAAGAACTGGAAAGCGAGTCAGAGAACCGATGGAAAACCGATGAGTGCCCAGCGATGAGTGCTTCGTTGTGCTCTGCCAACGGCCTCCCGCGACCCCGCGCCGTCCTCGACGGCCGATACTCCGGGAGCCTCAACGGAAAATAAGTGGTTCGTGCCTGTTTCGGTGCGGACCGAGACAGGAGAGAAGTGGCCAAGCCCCGCGTTCACGAGCTCGCGAAAGAGCTCGGAATAACGTCCAAGGAAGCGATTTCCACGCTTCAGACCCTGGGTGAGTTCGTCCGAGGCGCGTCCTCGACCGTCGAGCCGCCCGTCGCCAAGAAGCTGCGCTCCGCCCTCGCCGGCCGGGCGGAGAAGTCCGCCCCGGCGGCCCCGGCGCCCGCCGGCAAGCCCGCGTCCAAGCCCGGCGCCTCGTCCCGGCCCGGTACCTCCGCGCCCGCCCCGGGCCCGGCGGCCGCCAAGCCCGCCGAGAAGGCGCCGGAGCGCGCGCCCGAGAAGGCCGCCGAGCAGCGGCCGGCCGAGCAGCCGCCCGAGCAGCGCTCCGCCGAGCCGTCCTCGACCCCGGAGCGGTCCGCGCCGCAGCGCCCGGCGGCCCCGGGCGCCAGGACCCCCGCCCCGGGCCCGCGCCCGGGCAACAACCCGTTCGCCAGCCAGCAGGGCATGGGCCGCAGCGGAGCGCCCCGTCCGGGCTCCGCCGCGCCGCGTCCCGGTGGCACCGCGCCCCGTCCGGGCTCGGCCGCGCCGCGCCCCGGTGCTCCCCGCCCGGCGGGTCCGCGTCCGGGCAACAACCCGTTCGCCGCCCAGCAGGGCATGCGCTCGGGCCGTCCCGAGCGCCAGGGCGGACCGCGTCCCCAGGGCCAGGGCCAGGGCGGTCCCCGCCCGCAGGGCCAGGGTCAGGGCGGTCCCCGTCCGCAGGGCCAGGGCGGCCCGCGTCCCCAGGGCGGTCCCCGCCCCGGCGGCGCACGCCCCAGCCCGAACATGATGCCCGGGCACACCACCGGCGTGGCCCCGATCGGCTCCCGGCCGGCCGGCGGCGGCGCAGGTCCCCGCCGCGGCGGTCCCGGCGGCGGCGGGGGCGGGTTCTCCCGTCCCGGCGGCGGCCCCGGCCGCGGCGGCCGCGGTGGCACCCAGGGCGCCTTCGGGCGCGGCGGTGCCCGCGGCAAGCAGCGCAAGTCGAAGCGGGCGAAGCGCCAGGAGCTCGAGCAGATGAAGGCCCCGTCCGTCGGCGGCGTCTCCGTGCCCCACGGCGACGGCACCACGGTCGTCCGCCTGCGGCGCGGCGCGTCCCTCACGGACTTCGCCGAGAAGATCAACGCGAACCCGGCCTCCCTCGTCACGGTGCTCATCCACCTCGGCGAGATGGCCACGCAGACGCAGTCCCTCGACGAGGAGACCTTCCAGCTGCTGGGCGCGGAGCTCGGGTACCGGATCCAGGTCGTCTCCCCGGAGGACGAGGAGCGCGAGCTCTTCGAGTCCTTCGACATCGACCTGGAGGCCGAGGCCGCGGCCGAGGGCGAGGACGTCCTGGAGGCGCGCCCGCCGGTCGTCACCGTCATGGGCCACGTCGACCACGGCAAGACCCGCCTGCTCGACGCGATCCGCAACACGAAGGTGATCGAGGGGGAGGCCGGTGGCATCACCCAGCACATCGGCGCCTACCAGATCGACACCGAGGTCGACGGCCAGGAGCGGCAGATCACGTTCATCGACACCCCGGGCCACGAGGCGTTCACCGCCATGCGTGCCCGTGGTGCCCAGGTGACGGACATCGCCGTGCTCGTGGTCGCCGCGGACGACGGCGTCATGCCGCAGACGGTCGAGGCGCTCAACCACGCCCAGGCCGCCGGCGTGCCGATCGTGGTCGCGGTGAACAAGATCGACAAGCCCGACGCGAACCCGGAGAAGATCCGCGGCCAGCTCACCGAGTACGGCCTGGTCCCCGAGGAGTACGGCGGCGACACCATGTTCGTCGACGTCTCCGCGCGCCAGAACCTCAACATCGACGACCTGCTGGACGCGATCGTGCTGACCGCGGACGGCGCGCTCGAGCTCTCGGCGAACCCGAACAAGGACGCCCGCGGCGTGGCCATCGAGGCGAACCTGGACAAGGGCCGCGGTGCGGTCTCGACCGTGCTCGTCCAGTCCGGCACGCTGCACGTCGGCGACGCGATCGTCGCCGGTGCCGCGTACGGCCGGGTGCGCGCCATGTTCGACGAGAACGGGCAGTCCGTCGAGGAGGCGGGTCCCTCGCGTCCCGTGCAGGTGCTGGGCCTCGACTCGGTGCCCCGGGCGGGCGACACGTTCCTCTCCACCCCGGAGGAGCGCACCGCACGCCAGATCGCCGAGAAGCGCCAGGCGGCGGACCGCAACGCCCTGCTCGCCAAGCGCCGCAAGCGGATCACGCTCGAGTCCTTCGACGAGGCCGTGGCCGCCGGCAAGATCGACACGCTCAACCTCATCATCAAGGGCGACGTGTCCGGTGCCGTGGAGGCGCTCGAGGACTCGCTGCTCAAGATCGACGTGGGCGAGGAGGTCCAGCTGCGGGTCATCCACCGCGGCGTCGGCGCGATCACCCAGAACGACGTCAACCTGGCGACCGTGGACAACGCGATCATCATCGGCTTCAACGTCCGTCCCGCCGAGCGCGTGACGGAGCTGGCCGACCGCGAGGGCGTCGAGATGAAGTTCTACTCGGTGATCTACAACGCCATCGACGAGGTCGAGAGCGCGCTCAAGGGCATGCTCAAGCCGGAGTACGAGGAGGTGGAGCTCGGCACCGCCGAGATCCGCGAGGTGTACCGCTCCTCCAAGTGGGGCAACATCGCCGGTGCCTACATCACCAAGGGCACCATCCGACGCAACTCCAAGGCCCGGCTCGTCCGGGACGGCAGCGTCGTGGCGGACAACCTCACCATCGACTCGCTGCGCCGGTTCAAGGACGACGCGACCGAGGTCCGCGAGGGCTACGAGTGCGGTATCGGGCTCGGCTCCTTCAACGACATCCACGAGGGCGACCTCATCGAGACGTGGGAGATGCGCGAGAAGCCGCGCGCCTGACCCGTCCCGAGTCCCGCGCCCCGCGCGCGGGACACCCGCGGCGGCACGGGCGGGCCCAGCGCCCGCCCGTGCCGCCGCCCCTGTTCCAGCACCGTTCCCCGCCTCGTCGCCAGCACCGCGCCGAGCACCGCACCGCCCCGACCCGAGGAGCATCCACCATGGCTGACGCAGCACGCGCCGCCCGACTCGCCGACCGGATCAAGGTCGTCGTGGCCCAGGCGCTCGAGCGCCGGGTCAAGGACCCCCGGCTGGGCTTCGTGACCATCACGGACGCCCGCGTCACCAACGACCTCCAGCACGCCACCCTGTACTACACGGTGTTCGGCACCGCGGAGGAGCAGCAGAACACCCGGGCGGCCCTCGAGTCCGCCAAGGGCGTCCTGCGCAGCGAGGTGGGACGGAACATCACGGCCCGCCTGACGCCCACCCTGACCTTCGTCCCGGACGAGATCCCGGTCAACGCCTCCCACCTCGAGGAGGTGCTGCGCGCGGCCAAGGAGAAGGACGCCGAGGTTGCCGCCCAGGCCGCCGGGGCCAGCTGGGCCGCCGGCGAGGACCCCTACCGGAAGCCGGCCGAGGAGGACGACGAGTCCTCCCGGGACCGCTGAGCAGGCGGGGCACCGGGGAAGTGACCCGCACGAAGCCTGACGTCCCGAGTCCGGACCCGTCCCTGCCGACGCCGTCCGGGCTCGTGGTCGTGGACAAGCCCGCCGGCTGGACCAGCCACGACGTCGTCGCCCGCGCCCGCCGCCTCGCGGGCACTCGCAAGGTGGGCCACGCCGGCACCCTGGACCCCATGGCCACGGGCGTGCTGGTGCTCGGCGTCGACCGGGCCACCCGCCTCCTGACCTGGGTGGTGGGCCGGGACAAGACGTACGCCGCGACGATCCGGCTCGGCCTGGCCACCGTGACCGACGACGCCGAGGGGGAGGTCGTCGACGTCGCCGCCCCCGGGGCCGTGGCGGCGGTGGACGAGGACGCGGTGGCGGCCGGCGTCGCCCGGCTCACCGGGGACATCCAGCAGGTCCCCGCGAAGGTCAGCGCGATCAAGGTCGAGGGCCGCCGCGCCTACGCCCAGGTCCGCGCCGGGCAGGACGTGGAGCTCGCCGCGCGCCCCGTCACCGTCTCCGAGTTCGCCGTGCACCGGCTCGTGCGGACCGCCGACGACGCCGGGCGGGAGGTCCTCGACGTCGACGTCACCGTGACCTGCAGCTCGGGCACCTACGTCCGGGCCCTGGCCCGGGACCTCGGCGCCGGCCTCGGGGTGGGCGGTCACCTGACCGCGCTGCGCCGCACCCGGGTGGGCGCGTGGACCCTCGAGGACGCGTCCACCCTGGAGGAGCTCGCCGCGGAGGTGGCCGCCGGCCGCCCGCTGCCCGTGACGAGCCTGGAGGAGGCCGCCGCCGGTCTGTTCCCCGTCCGCCGGCTGACCGCGGCCGAGGCCCAGGACGTCGCCCACGGCCGCCGGATCGGTCCCAGCGCCGCCGACAGCGGCCCTGGCCACGGCGGGACCCTGCCGGACCAGGACGCCGTGACCGCCGGCTTCGCCCCCGACGGGCGTCTCGTGGCCCTGCTGTCCGACCGCGGCCACCGCGGCGAGCGCACCGCCAAGCCCGTGCTCGTCTTCCTGCCCGGGGAGCGGTTCCCCGGGCCGCCCGGGACCACCCAGGAGGAGCGCTGATGCTGTGGGGCTACGACGGCTGGTTCTGGGCCGCGGTCCTGCTGGGCGCCCTCTCCTTCCTGGTGTGCGCCGTGCAGGCCGCACGCGGGCGGCGGCCCGACGACTGGACCCAGGGCTCCGTGCTGCTGCTCGAGGCGTTCCTGCTCGTCTACGCCGTGGGCACGGTCGTCATGCACGTGCGGGGGCCCGGGCCCACCGGATCGGCCCTCGAGTACTGGGGCTACCTGCTGACCGCCCTGCTCATCCCGGCCGGAACCTTCGTGTGGTCCCTCGTGGAGCGCTCGAGCTGGTCCAACTGGGTGCTCGCGGCCGCGGGGCCGGTGGTGGCCATCATGGTCTACCGCATGAACTACATCTGGTATTACCAGTGAGCCCCGGACCCCGGACCGGTTCCCGGCCCATCACGACCCCGCAGAAGAGGCCCCGATGACGCACGACCGCCCGCAGGACGGCCCCACCCGGCTGCAGCGGCGCTTCGGGCCCCGCGCCGCCCCGGCGCGCGGCGACCGCAAGTCCTCGGGCTTCGGCCGGCTGGTCGTCGTGGTCTACGCGGTCTTCTCCCTCTCCGCCGGTGTCCGCTCGCTCTACCAGATCGCGACGGACTTCCAGGCCGCGCCGCTGCCGTACCTGCTCTCCGCGTTCGCCGCGGCCGTCTACGTGGTGGCCACCGTGGCCCTCGCCCGGCCCGGCCCCCGCTGGCACCGGCTGGCCACGGCCGCCGTGGCCGTGGAGCTGCTGGGCGTGCTCGGCGTGGGCCTGCTCTCGGTGCTCGTCCCGGAACTGTTCCCCGAGGCCAGCGTGTGGTCCCACTTCGGGCAGGACTACGGCTACGTCCCGCTCGTGCTGCCGGTGGTCGGCCTCGCCTGGCTCCGCCGGTCCCGGCCCCGGGGCGGGCGGGCACCCGCCTGAGCGCCCGTCCGTCCCGCGCGGCGCACCGGCACGCACCGGGTAGGCTCGGTCGCGGGCCGGAGCGCCCCGTGCCGCACGCCTCCCGAAAGGACCCCCGCCGATGCCCGTACGCCCCGACGGCGCCGAGGACTACGACGTCCCCGTCCTCACCGACGGCACCGTGGTGCTGCGCCGGCTCGAGGAGCGCGACGTCCCGCAGCTGGCCCGCAACTGCGCGGACCCCGCGGCCGCGGAGTTCACCACCGTGCCCCTGGGCTACACGGAGGCCGATGCGCGCTGGTACGTCGAGGAGTTCGTCCCCGCCGCCTGGCGCGCCGGCCGCGAGTACAACTGGGCGGTCGCCGACGCCCGGACCGACCGGCTGCACGGGACCGTGGGGCTCAACGCCCTGCGCGGGACCACGGCGGACATCGGGCTCAACTTCGGCCCCCACGCCCGCGGCACCGGCGCCGCCGAGGCCGCCTGCCGGCTGCTGCTCGAGCACGCCTTCGGGCCCCTGGGCCTCACCTATGCTTACTGGATGGCGAAGGTCCCCAACTGGGCCAGCCGCAAGCTCGCCTGGAGGCTGGGCTTCCGCTCCCCGGTGCGGATCGACGGGTTCATGGAGCAGCGCGGCGCCTCGGTGGACGCCTGGATCCTGACCCTCGGCGCGGAGGACCCCCGCTCCCCGCAGGCCCCGTGGGACGGCCCGCCGTCCCCGGCCGCCGCCCCCGCGGAGGAGCCCGGCGGCCCGCACCGGCCCGTGCCGCCCCGACCCTGACCTGCCTGTTCCGTTCCTGCGAGGAGAAGCGTGTTCCGCTGGCGAGATCTCTCTGACGTCCCCCCGGGCTTCGGCCCGTCGGTCGTCACCATCGGCAATTTCGACGGTGTCCACCGGGGCCACCAGCGGGTGCTGTCCCAGCTCGTCGACTCCGCCCGCGAGCTGGGCTGGGCCTCGGTGGTCGTGACGTTCGACCCGCACCCCGCGCAGGTGCACCGCCCCGGCAGCCACCCGGGACTGATCATGGGCACCGAGGACAAGCTGGACGCCCTCGAGCGAACCGGCGCGGACGCCGCCCTCGTGCTGGAGTACAGCCTGGAGTTCGCCGCCCAGTCCACCGAGCAGTTCGTGCTGGGCACCCTGGTGGGCCCGCTCGGCGCGCGCTGCCTCGTGGTGGGCGAGGACACCCGCCTGGGCAAGGACAACACCGGCAACATCGACACGCTCCGGGAGCTGGGGCAGCGCCACGGGTTCGAGGTCCGCGTGGTCGACGACCTGCTCGACCCCCTGCACGAGCAGCACCCGGAGCACGCCCCGGCCGTGACCGCGGCGGGGGAGCGGCGCTGCTCCTCCACGTGGATCCGCGCCTGCCTGCAGGCGGGGGACGTGCGCGCGGCCGCCCGGCTGCTCGGGCGCCACCACCGGATGCGCGGGGAGGTGGTGCACGGGGCCGCCCGCGGGCGGGAGCTCGGCTATCCCACGGCCAACCTGTCCCCGGACGCGGCCGGGTTCGTCCCCGCGGACGGGGTGTACGCCGGGTGGCTGCTCGACGCCCACGGCACCCGCTGGCCCACCGCGATCTCCGTGGGGTCCAACCCGACGTTCGAGAACGTGCCCCGGCAGGTCGAGGCGCACGTCATCGACCGCCCCGAGGAGCGGGTCGAGGACTTCGACCTCTACGGCCAGGAGGTGGTCGTGGAGTTCGTCGCCCGGTTGCGCGGGATGGTCGCCTACGAGGGCGTCGACAAGCTCGTGGCCCAGATGGACGACGACGTCGAGCGCACCCGCGGCATCCTGGCCGCCGAGGCCTGAGCCCCGGCGGCCGGCCGGGCCCCTACATCTCCTCGTGCTCGTTCGGGTCGAACCCCGACCCGCTGATCCCCGTGTGCAGCATCTGCATCCGGTGCATCTGCTCCTCGTCCAGCTCCCAGTCGAAGACGTCGAGGTTCTCGGCCATGCGCCGGGGGTCGGAGCTCTTCGGGATCGGCACGGTGTGCGACTGCAGGTGCCAGCGGAGGACGACCTGGGCCGGGGTGCGGCCGGTCCGCCGGGCGATCCGCGCGACCCACTCGTGCTGGAGCAGATCGGTCTTGCGGCCCAGCGGGGACCAGGCCTGGGTGATGATGCGGTGCTCCGCGTGGAACTCCCGCAGCCGCTCCTGCTGGTACTGCGGGTGCAGCTCCACCTGGTTGACGGCCGGCGTCTCGCCGGTCTCCTCGACCAGGCGCCGGATGTGGGCGGGCGTGAAGTTGGACACCCCCACCGAGCGGACGAGCCCCTCCTGCCGCAGCTCCAGCATCGTCCGCCACGTCTCGACGTACCGGCCGACCGACGGGTTCGGCCAGTGGATGAGGTACAGGTCCACGTGGTCGGTGCCCAGCCGCCGCAGGGAGCCCTCGAGCGAGCGGCGCACGGAGTCCGTGCCGTGGTCCCGGCCCGGCAGCTTGGTGGTGAGGAACAGCTCGTCGCGCGGCACGCCGGCCGCCGCGATCGCGCGCCCCACGCCCGTCTCGTTGCCGTAGTTCACCGCGGTGTCGACCATCCGGTAGCCCAGCATGAGGGCCTCGGCGACGTCGGCCTCGGCCCCGGCGTCGTCCATCGGGTAGGTGCCCAGCCCGATCGCGGGAATGCGCCGGCCGTCCCGCATCGTGTGCGTGCGGTCGGCGACCGCCGGGCCCCGCCCGTCCTTCTCGTCCTTGCTCACGCGCTGCTCCTGCTCGTCTCGTCCTGCTCGTCCACGTGCTGCCGGCCCGGTCCTGGCCGGCCCGGACGGGCCGTGCGCCGGGACCCCGCCGTCGTGTCCCTCCCATCTTGGCCCACCGGCCGGGGGAGGCCCAGCGCAGCGCGCCGCGCCGCCCGGGGGTGGGGCGGCGCGCCCGGGTCCGCTAGACTGGACGGCGGTCCGACTGCAGTCCGTGGTTGTCGGACCCCCGGGGAGTCCCGGGACCCGGCGACGAGCCCGTCGTCCGGGCCGCACGGTACTGACTCGAACGGAGTTACACGTGGCACTCGACGCCGCCATCAAGCAGGAGATCATCAAGGACTTCGCCACCCACGAGGGCGACACCGGTTCGCCCGAGGTGCAGATCGCGGTCCTGACCCGCCGGATCGCCGATCTGACGGAGCACCTGAAGCAGCACAAGCACGACCACCACACCCGCCGCGGCCTGATGGCCCTGGTCGGTCGCCGTCGCCGCATGCTGACCTACCTGCGCGACACCGACATCACGCGCTACCGCACGCTCATCGAGCGGCTCGGCCTGCGCCGCTAGTCGGCACCCGGCGGCGTCCGCCCGGCAACGGGAGGACGCCGCCGAGCACCGGGCCCGCACGGCACAGCAGCCGGGCGGACCCCCGCACCACCAGAGACAGCACCATCGAACACCAGACGGGGCCACCGCGCCGATCATTCGCGGTCCTCGGTAGTGATCTCCGGACACCGGACGGCCCCCGCGGCCCCGGACCTTCCGTGGATCTCGATCGAAGACCGGGTGACGCGCGGACGGTCCCGCCGACACGAAACGGAGGTGACCCTTGGAGGGTCCCGAAATCCAGTACGCCGAAGCCGTCATCGACAACGGCTCCTACGGAAAGCGCGTCGTGCGCTTCGAGACCGGCCGCCTCGCCAAGCAGGCCGCCGGCTCCACCCTCGTCTCCATCGACGAGGACACCACCATGCTCGCCGCCACCACGGTGGGCAAGTCCCCCCGCCAGGGCTTCGACTTCTTCCCCCTGACGGTCGACGTCGAGGAGCGGATGTACGCGGCCGGGCGCATCCCGGGCTCGTTCTTCCGCCGCGAGGGCCGCCCCTCCACGGACGCGATCCTCACCTGCCGGCTCATCGACCGCCCGCTGCGCCCCGCCTTCGGCAAGGGCATCCGCAACGAGGTGCAGGTCGTCGTCACGATCCTGTCCATGAACCCGGACGAGATCTACAACACCGTCGCGATCAACGCCGCGTCCATGGCCACGACCCTGTCCGGGATGCCCTTCCAGGGTCCCGTGGGCGGCGTGCGCGTGGCGCTCATGGCCGGCGAGAACGGCCAGCACCAGTGGGTGGCCTTCCCGAAGCACTCGCAGCTCGAGAACGCCGTGTTCGACATGGCCGTGGCCGGCCGCGTCGTGACCGGCAAGGACGGCTCCGAGGACGTCGCGATCATGATGGTCGAGGCCGAGGCCACCGACAACTCCTGGAACCTGATCAAGAACAACGGCGCCGTGGCCCCCACCGAGGAGCTCGTGGCCCAGGGCCTCGAGGCCGCCAAGCCCGCCATCAAGGCCCTGTGCGACGCCCAGGCCGACCTCAAGGCCCGCGCCGGCAAGCCCGACATGGACCTGCCCCGCTTCGGCGGCTTCGGCGACGACGTCAAGGAGGCCGTCGCGGCCTCCGTCGGCACCCGGCTCGCCGAGGTGTACTCGATCGCCGACAAGCAGGAGCGCGAGACCGCGACCGACGCGCTGCACCAGGCGACCCTGGCCGAGCTCGCCGGCGAGGACGGGCCCTTCGCCGACCGCAAGGACGAGGTCAACGGCGCCTACCAGGCGCTCACCAAGCAGACCGTGCGCCAGCGCATCCTCACCGAGCAGGTCCGCATCGACGGCCGCGGCCTGACGGACATCCGCCAGCTCACCGCCGAGGTCGAGGTCCTGCCCCGCGTGCACGGCTCCGCGATCTTCGAGCGCGGCGAGACCCAGATCATGGGCGTGACCACGCTGAACATGCTCAAGATGGAGCAGCAGATCGACTCGCTGTCCCCCGTCAAGCACAAGCGCTACGTGCACCACTACAACTTCCCGCCGTACTCCACCGGCGAGACCGGCCGCGTGGGCTCCCCGAAGCGCCGCGAGATCGGCCACGGGGCACTGGCCGAGCGGGCCATCACCCCGGTGCTGCCCTCCCGCGAGGAGTTCCCCTACGCCATCCGCCAGGTCTCCGAGGCGCTGGGCTCCAACGGCTCCACGTCGATGGGCTCCGTCTGCGCCTCCACCCTGTCGCTGCTCAACGCCGGCGTGCCCCTGCGCGCGCCGGTGGCCGGCATCGCCATGGGCCTGGTCTCGGACGAGGTGGACGGGGAGACCCGCTACGCCGCGCTGACCGACATCCTGGGCGCCGAGGACGCGCTGGGCGACATGGACTTCAAGGTGGCGGGCACCTCCGAGTTCGTGACCGCGATCCAGCTCGACACCAAGCTCGACGGGATCCCCTCCTCGGTGCTGGACGCCGCGCTGACCCAGGCCCGCGAGGCCCGGCTGCACATCCTCGGCGTGCTGAACGCGGCCATCGACCAGCCGGACGAGATGAGCGAGTTCGCCCCCCGCGTGATCTCCGTGACCGTCCCCGTCTCCAAGATCGGCGAGGTCATCGGCCCCAAGGGCAAGATGATCAACCAGATCCAGGAGGACACCGGCACCGACATCTCGATCGAGGACGACGGCACCGTCTACATCGGCGCCACCGACGGCCCCTCGGCCGAGGCGGCCCGCGCGGCGATCAACGCGATCGCCAACCCGCAGGTCCCGGAGGTCGGCGAGCGCTACCTGGGCACCGTGGTCAAGACCACGACCTTCGGCGCCTTCGTCTCCCTCACCCCGGGCAAGGACGGCCTGCTGCACATCTCGGAGCTGCGCAAGCTCAACGAGGGCAAGCGCGTCACCGACGTCGAGGACGTCCTCGGCGTGGGCCAGAAGGTCCAGGTGGAGATCACGAAGGTCGACGACCGCGGCAAGCTGTCCCTGGCCCCCGTGGTCGCCGAGGAGCCCAACGTACCCACCGAGGACGACGACGCCACCGAGGCCTGAGCCGGGCCCGTCCCGCGCACAGCACCGCACGAGCACAGAAAGCAGCACAGCTGGATGACGGCAGTCGATCTGCCGCTGGAGGCGGGCGACCGCGGCCCGGGGAGCACCCCCGGCCCGGACGCCCGCCTCTCGGCGGTTCCCCGCAGTTCCCCCTCCGCCGCGGCCGCGGCCCTGACCACGGCCGCCGCGGGGTTCAGCCACACCCTCCACGAGGGCGCCGGCGGCAACGTGGTCCGTCGCACGGTCCTGCCGTGCGGCACCCGGGTGGTCACCGAGCGGATGCCCGCCCAGCGGGCCGTGACGGTCGGCTTCTGGGTCGGCGTCGGCTCCCGCGACGAGCAGCCCGGCCGCCTGGGCTCCACGCACTTCCTCGAGCACCTGCTGTTCAAGGGCACCGAGCGACGCTCGGCGCTGCAGATCGCGGAGGCGTTCGACGAGGTGGGCGGGGAGTCCAACGCCGCCACGGCCAAGGAGCACACGTGCTACTACGCGCGGGTCCTGGCCGAGGACCTGCCGATGTCGATCGACGTCATCACCGACATGGTGACGTCGGCCGCCCTGGACCCGGACGAGCTCGAGCGGGAGCGGGGGGTCATCCTCGAGGAGCTCGCGATGGACAAGGACGACCCCGAGGACGTCGCCTTCGAGGAGTTCACCCAGCGGGTGCTGGGGGCCCACCCCCTCGGCCGGCCCATCGGCGGGACCCCCGAGGAGATCCTCGCGGTGCCCCGTGACGCGGTGGTCGAGCACTACCGCCGCCACTACCGGCCCGAGGGCCTCGTGGTCACGGCCGCCGGCGGCCTCGAGCACGACGTCGTCGTCGCCCTCGTCGCCGAGGCCCTCGAGCGCGCGGGCTGGGACCCGGCCGCCCCGGCGGCCCCCCTCCCGCGGCGCGAGCGCACCCCCGCGCCCCTGGAGCCGGACTGGGGCGAGCACTTCCTGGAGCGGCCCGTGGAGCAGACCAACGTGGTCGTCGGCCGGCCCGGGCTCGTGGCCGGGGACGACCGCCGCTTCGCGATGACCGTGCTCAACGCGGCCCTGGGCGGCGGGATGTCCTCCCGCCTGTTCCAGGAGATCCGCGAGAAGCGCGGCCTGGCCTACAGCACGTTCTCCTTCTCGGGCGCCTACTCGGACGCCGGCTACTTCGGGATGTACGCCGGGTGCCTGCCCGCGCGCACCGACGAGGTCCTGGCGCTCATGGCCGGCGAGCTGGAGACGCTCGCCCGGGACGGCATCGGGGCGGACGAGCTGCGCAAGGTCGTGGGCCAGCTGGGCGGGGGCACCGTGCTCGCCCTCGAGGACACCGGGTCCCGGATGTCCCGGCTGGGCTCCGCGGAGCTGAAGTCCGGGGAGTTCCTCGACATCGACGAGTCCCTGGACCGGGTCCGCTCCGTGACCCCGGAGCAGGTCCGGGAGCTCGCGGGGTGGCTCGCCGAGGGCCCGGTCGTGACCACCATCGTGGCGCCCACCCGCCGCTGACCGCACGCCGCCGCCGGGAGCCGGCGGCGGCGCCGCCCCTCCCGTGACCTAGAGTTGGAGCCATGACCGAGCGCACCGCCCCCGTGACCACCGACGCCCCGCCGTCCGCCCCCGCCGAGCTGCGCGTCGCCGTGCTCGGCGCGCGCGGGCGGATGGGCAGCGAGGCCGTGCAGGCGGTGCGCCGCACCGAGGGCCTCCAGCTCGTCGCCGAGCTCGGCCGGGAGGACTCCCTCCAGGCCCTGGTCGCCGCCGGCGCGGAGGTCGTGGTCGACCTCACGGTCCCCTCCGCCACGGAGGCCAACGTCCGCTTCGCCGTGCAGCACGGCATGCACTGCGTCGTGGGCACCACCGGCTGGGACGCCGAGCGGCTGGACCGGCTCGAGGCGCTGCTGGCCGAGCACCCCGGGGTGGGAGTGCTCGTCGCCCCCAACTTCTCGGTGGGCGCGGTGCTGGCCATGCGCTTCTCCGCGCAGGCCGCCCGGTTCTTCGAGTCCGTCGAGATCGTCGAGCTGCACCACCCGGACAAGGTGGACGCCCCCTCGGGCACCGCAGCCCGCACCGCCGCCCTCGTCGGGCAGGCACGGCGGGCCGCGGGGGTCGCGCCGTCGCCGGACGCCACGGAGCAGGACCCGGGCGGGGCCCGCGGCGCGCTCGTGGAGGACGTCCGGGTGCACTCCGTGCGCCTGCGCGGGCTCGTCGCCCACCAGGAGACGCTGCTGGGCGGCGTCGGCGAGCAGCTCACCATCCGGCACGACTCCTTCGACCGGATCTCCTTCATGACCGGCGTGGTGCTCGGCGTCCGGGAGGTGGGCTCCCACCAGGGGCTCACGCACGGGCTCGAGGGCTACCTCGACCTGGGGCTGTAGCGCCGATGGACTCCATCCGGGCCTGGATCTGGGGCCTGCTCGCGGCGGCCCTGCTGACCCTGTGGCTGCTGCCCGTCCCCGGCGGCTCGAAGCTGTGGATCCTCGCCGTGCTCGTCTTCGCGGGCGTCTTCACGCTCCTGGAGTCCACGAGCAAGGCGAAGATGCTCGCCGCGGCCATGGTGACGCTGCTCGTCGTCTACCTGGGCCTGAGCCTGCACCGCGCGGTGCTGCTGCTGGGCACGGACGGCTGGATCGCCAAGGCCTTCGGCGTCGCCATGCTGGTGCTCCCGGCCGTGGGCGTGTGGGCGCTCGTGCGCGAGATCCTGTTCGGGGTCCGGACCGAGCAGCTCGGCCGGACGCTGCACGAGGAGGGCGGGCTGCCGCCCGACGACCTCCCGCGCACCCCCGGCGGGCGCATCGTGCGCGAGGCCGCCGACGAGCGCTTCGGGGCCGTCCGGGCGCAGACCGAGGCGGACCCGGGCGACTGGCGCAACTGGTACCGGCTCTCCCTGGCCTACGCGGCCGCCGGGGACCGGACCCGCGCCCGCTCCGCGATGCGCGACGCCGTGGCCCTCTCCCGCGGGCGCACCCCCCACAACGTGGAGCCCGCCGACCCCCCGGGCGAGGGCCGGGCCTGACCGTGGTGGCGAGCCCCCGCCGCCCGCCCGCCGGTGCCCCCGCCGCGGAGGCGGTAACCTGGCACCCATGACTGCCAACGCCTCGCCCTCCTCCGCCGACCTCCCCGCGACCCGGTCCGAGCCCCTGTTCGGGACGCTGCTCACCGCGATGATCACCGTCTTCGCCGCGGACGGGTCCGTGGACCTGGACGCCACCGCGGCCATGGCCGTCCAGCTCGTCGACGACGGCTGCGACGGCCTCGTGGTGTGCGGCACCACGGGGGAGTACTCCACCATGACCGACGAGGAGAACCTCTCCGTGTTCCGCGCGGTCAAGGAGGCCGTCGGCTCCCGCGTGCCGCTGCTCGCGGGCACCGGCTCCAACGACACCGAGCACTCCCGCTACCTCTCCCGCGCGGCCGAGAAGCTCGGCATGGACGGGCTGCTCATCGTCACCCCGTACTACAACAAGCCCTCCCAGGCCGGTGTCGAGGCCCACTTCCGCAGCCTCGCGGACTCCGTGGACCTGCCGATCATGCTCTACGACATCCCCGGCCGCGCCGGCATCCCGATCGCGACCGAGACCCTCATCTCCCTGGCCGGGCACCCCAACATCGTGGCCGTCAAGGACGCCAAGGCGGACCTGGTCGCCGCGACCCGGGTGCTGGCCGAGACCGACCTGCTCTACTACTCGGGCGACGACGGCCTGACCCTGCCCTGGATGGCCATCGGCGCCGCCGGGCTCATCGGCGTCACCACCCACGTGGCCACCGCCCGGTACCGCGAGCTCGTCGACGCGGTCCGTGCCCAGGACCTCGCCGCGGCCCGGCGGATCAACGCCGAGCTCGAGCCCGTCGTCCGCGCCACGATGACCCGCGCCCCCGGCGCCGTCGCGGCGAAGACGATCCTCATGTGGCAGGGCCGGCTGCCGCACAACACCGTGCGGCTCCCGCACGTCCCGCCCACGGAGGCCGAGGCCGCCCTGATCCGCGCGGACCTGCGGGGCTCGGTCGTCGCCGACACCCTCCTCGAGACCATCGACTGACGAAAGGGGTCCCATGACCCAGTGGCACACCGACCTGGCGGCTCCCCCCGCCCTCGGCAAGGACGTCCTGCGCGTCGTCCCGCTGGGCGGGCTGGGCGAGGTCGGACGGAACATGACGGTGTTCGAGATCAACGGGCAGCTGCTCGTGGTCGACTGCGGCGTGCTCTTCCCCGAGGAGACCCAGCCGGGCGTGGACCTCATCCTCCCGGACCTCAACCACATCGTCGACCGGCTCGACGACGTCGTGGCCGTGGTGCTGACCCACGGCCACGAGGACCACATCGGCGCCGTCCCGTACCTGCTGAAGCGCCGCCCCGACATCCCCGTGATCGGCTCCCGGCTGACGCTCGCGCTCATCGAGGCGAAGCTCCAGGAGCACCGGATCAAGCCCTACACCATGGCGGTGCGGGAGGGGCAGGTCGAGCGGCTCGGCGAGTTCGAGTGCGAGTTCGTGGCCGTCAACCACTCGATCCCGGACGCCCTCGCGGTGTTCCTGCGCACGAAGGCCGGCACCGTCCTGCACACGGGCGACTTCAAGATGGACCAGCTGCCGCTCGACGGCCGGATCACCGACCTGCGCCACTTCGCCCGGCTGGGGGAGGAGGGCGTGGACCTGTTCCTCACCGACTCCACCAACGCCGAGGTCCCCGGGTTCACCCCCACGGAGAAGCACATCGGCCCCGTCCTCGCGGACGTGATCGGGCGCGCCCCGAAGCGCGTGGTCGTGGCGTCCTTCTCCTCGCACGTCCACCGCGTGCAGCAGGTGCTGGACGCCGCCGCCGAGCACGGGCGCAAGGTCGCGTTCATGGGCCGGTCCATGGTGCGCAACATGACCATCGCCGAGAAGCTGGGCTACCTGGAGGTCCCGCCGAACACCCTGATCGACCAGAAGCGGATCGACGAGCACGCGGACTCGGAGCTGGTCATCATGTGCACCGGGTCGCAGGGGGAGCCGATGGCCGCGCTGTCCCGGATGGCCAACGGCGACCACAAGGTCCAGCTCACCGAGGGCGACACCGTGATCCTCGCGTCCTCGCTCATCCCCGGCAACGAGAACTCGGTCTTCCGGATCATCAATGGGCTCATGCGGCTGGGCGCCACCGTGGTCCACAAGGGCACCGCCAGGGTGCACGTCTCCGGGCACGCCGCAGCGGGCGAGCTGCTGTACTGCTACAACATCGTGGAGCCCGGCTACGTCATGCCGGTGCACGGCGAGGTCCGCCACCTCATCGCCAACGGCAAGCTCGCCGAGGAGACCGGCGTGCCCACCGACCACGTGCTCCTGGCCGAGGGCGGCACCGTGGTGGACATGGCCGACGGCGAGGCGCGGATCACCGGCCAGGTCGAGTGCGGCTACGTCTACGTGGACGGCTCCTCCGTGGGCACCATCACCGACGCCGACCTCAAGGACCGGCTCGTGCTGGCCGAGGAGGGCTTCATCTCCGTCATCACCGTGGTGAACCGGGACACCGGCAAGGTCGTCACCGGCCCGGACGTGCACGCCCGCGGCGTGGCCGAGGACGACAGCGTGTTCGACGAGATCAAGCCGAGGATCACCGCCGCGCTCGAGGACGCCATCAACCACTCGGGCAAGAACCACACCACCCAGCAGCTCCAGCAGGTGGTGCGCCGCACCATCGGCTCCTGGGTCAGCCGCCGGCTGCGCCGCAAGCCCATGATCGTCCCGGTCGTCATCGAGGCCTGAGCCCCCGGTCCCCCCCCCCCCCCCCCCCGTGCGGCACCGCTGACGGGGGGAGGCCGTGGTCTACCCTGGGAGCATGGCGACTCGTACTTCCCCCGCCCGCAAGGGCGCCTCGACGTCGCGTGGCAAGAACAGCACGTCTTCTGCGCGGTCGTCGGGATCCAGCCGGTCCACCTCCACCCGCCGTCCGTCGACCGCCGGACGGGGCTCCGCGGCGCCCGCCGCGAGCTCCCCGCGGGTGCTGCACGGCACGGGCGCCGCCCTGGCCTGGTGCGCCCGCGCCGTCGGAGGCGTCTGGACGGCCCTCGCCCACGTGGTCGGCGGCGCCGTGCGCCGCATGGGCACCCTGCGCACGGACGTGCCCGCGGAGTCGCTGCGCGACGGCGGCGCCCTCTTCCTGCTGCTGCTGGGCCTGCTCGCCGCGGCCGTCGAGTGGTGGAACCTGCCCGGCGCGTCCGCGCCGTGGCTGGCGGTCCCCGCCGTGGCGGTGCACGAGGTCCTCGCGGGGACCTTCGGCTGGACGGCCCTGGTGCTGCCGCTGCCCCTCGTGGGCTTCGCCCTGCGCCGCTTCCGCCACCCCGAGGACACCTCGGCCAACAACCGCATCGCGATCGGGCTGGGCGCCGCCGTCGTCGCCGGCTCCGGCCTCGCGCACGTGCTCCTGGGGCAGCCGTCCCCGAGCCAGGGCCAAGAGGCGCTCCGGAGCGCCGGCGGCTACGTGGGATTCCTCGCCGCCGACCCGCTGAGCGCCCTCATCACCCCGGTCGGCGCCGGCGCGATCTTCGTCGCGGCCCTGTTCCTGTCCGTGCTCGTGGTCACCGCGACGCCCGTCAACCTCATCCTGCCGCGACTGCGGCAGGGCTACTGGCGGCTCATGGGCCAGGACGGGCCCGTCTCCGCGACCGACGTGTCCGCCGCCCGGCACGACCGCTCCTACCTCGACGAGCACGCCGCGCGCGCCGAGGCGGCCAAGACCCGCCGCGAGAAGCGCCGCGAGCGCAAGGCGGCCGAGGCCGAGCGCCGCGCCCTCGACGGCTACCGCGGGGACGAGGCCTTCGAGCGCGCCGTCGTCGCCGAGGAGGCCGCCGACGGCCAGGCGCCCACCCGCGTCTTCGACGTCGACTCCGCGCGCGCCGCCCGGCAGCGGGCCGCCGCGGCGGGAACGGCGGGAACGGCGGGAACGGCGGGGGCGGCGGGATCCGCCGAGCCGACCGCCGCCGCGGAGCAGGGGGGCGACGTCCCCCGGCCGGGGCAGAAGCGGCCCACCCAGGAGCAGCTCGCCGCCCGCCGGCTTCGCCGGGAGCAGGGCCTCGAGCCGGCCGCGGACACCGCCGCGGGCTCCGGCTCCCCGGCGCTGGAGGACGTGGCCGCCGAGCCCACCGGCTCCACGTCCGTCACCGCCCGCACCCACACCCCCGAGTCGCCCATCCCCGCCCGCGCGGAGCAGCTCAAGCTCGAGGGCGACATCGCCTACTCCCTGCCCGCGGCCGGCGCGCTCGTGCAGGGACCGCCGCCCAAGGAGCGCTCCGAGGCCAACGACGCCGTGGTCGCCTCCCTGACGAGCGTGCTGGAGCAGTTCAACGTGGACGCCGTGGTCACCGGCTTCTCCCGCGGGCCCACCGTCACCCGGTACGAGATCGAGCTGGGCTCCGGCACCAAGGTCGAGCGCGTCACGGCGCTGTCCAAGAACATCGCCTACGCCGTGGCCTCCGCGGACGTGCGCATCCTCTCGCCGATCCCCGGCCGGTCCGCGATCGGCATCGAGATCCCGAACACCGACCGCGAGACCGTGTCCCTGGGCGACGTCCTGCGCTCGCACAACGCCCGCAAGACGGAGCACCCCATGGTCATGGGCGTGGGCAAGGACGTCGAGGGCGGCTACGTCGTGGCCAACCTCGCGAAGATGCCGCACCTGCTCGTCGCCGGCGCCACCGGCGCGGGCAAGTCGAGCTTCGTGAACTCGATGATCGTCTCGCTCCTGATGCGCGCCACCCCGGACGAGGTGCGGATGGTCATGGTCGACCCGAAGCGGGTCGAGCTGACCGCCTACGAGGGCGTGCCCCACCTGATCACCCCCATCATCACCAACCCCAAGAAGGCCGCCGAGGCGCTGCAGTGGGTCGTGCGGGAGATGGACGCCCGCTACGACGACCTCTCGCACTACGGGTACAAGCACGTCGACGACTTCAACAAGGCCGTGCGCAACGGCAAGGTCCAGCCCGAGCCCGGCTCGAAGCGCGTGATCCGGCCGTACCCGTACCTCCTCGTGATCGTCGACGAGCTCGCGGACCTGATGATGGTCGCCCCGCGCGACGTCGAGGACGCGATCGTGCGGATCACCCAGCTCGCCCGTGCCGCCGGCATCCACCTGGTGCTCGCCACCCAGCGGCCCTCCGTGGACGTGGTCACCGGTCTGATCAAGGCCAACGTGCCCTCCCGGATGGCGTTCGCGACGTCCTCGGTCACCGACTCCCGCGTGGTCCTGGACCAGCCGGGCGCCGAGAAGCTCATCGGCCAGGGCGACGCCCTGTTCCTGCCCATGGGCGCCTCCAAGCCGATGCGCGTGCAGGGCGCGTGGGTCACCGAGTCGGAGATCCACGAGGTCGTCGACCACGTCAAGGGCCAGATGAAGGCGCACTACCGCCAGGACGTGGTGCAGGAGGCCCCCAAGAAGACCATCGACGAGGACATCGGGGACGACCTCGACGTCCTCCTGCAGGCCACCGAGCTCGTGGTGACCACGCAGTTCGGGTCCACCTCCATGCTCCAGCGCAAGCTGCGCGTCGGCTTCGCCAAGGCCGGCCGGCTCATGGACCTGCTGGAGTCCCGCGGCGTCGTCGGGCCCTCCGAGGGGTCCAAGGCGCGGGACGTGCTCGTCAAGCCCGACGACCTCGCCGCGACCCTCGCCGTGCTCCGGGGCGAGGAGCCGCCCGCGCCGCAGGCCGGCGCCGGCGGGTCGGTCGACTACGGCGAGGACCCGGTCGAGGCCTCGCTGGCCCGGACCGCGACCGACCACGGCGACGGCGCCGAGGACCCCGAGGAGTCCGAGGACGCCTGGCAGCTGACCGGCCGCTGAGCCGACCCCGTCCCACCCACCAGGAAGCGAGCACCAGATGAGCCCCGCGGACCCGGCGTCCAACCTCAACCTGCCGAACGCGCTGACCGCCCTGCGCATCGTGCTCGTGCCCTTCTTCGTGTGGTTCCTGTGGGTGGGAGGCACCCAGGGGGAGGACTCCCTGGGCATGCGGTGGGCCGCCCTGGCGGTCTTCGCGGTCGCCATGTACACGGACAAGCTCGACGGCGACATCGCCCGGGCCCGCGGGCTGATCACCAGCTTCGGCAAGATCGCCGACCCCATCGCCGACAAGCTGCTGACCGGCGCCGCGTTCGTGGTGCTCTCGATGCTCGGCGAGCTGTGGTGGTGGGTGACCGTGGTGATCCTCGTCCGCGAGTGGGGGATCACGCTCCTGCGCTTCGTCGTCATCCGCTACGGCGTCATGGCCGCCTCGAAGGGCGGCAAGCTCAAGACCGTCCTGCAGACCGTGGCGCTCCTGCTCCTGCTGCTCCCGCTGGTGCCCCTGGTGGGCGCGTGGTGGCCGTGGCTGGGCTGGATCGCGATGGGGGCGGCCCTCGTGGTCACGGTCGTGACCGGCGTGGACTACGTGGTCAAGGCGGTCCAGCTGCGCCGCCGGGCGCTGGCCGGGCGGAACGCGGCGTGACGGAGCCGCAGCCGGCCGCCCGGGCGCTCGTCGAGGAGGCCGTCCGCCGGGCGCTGACGGTCGCGACCGCGGAGTCCCTCACGGGGGGAGCGCTGGCCGCCGCCGTCGTCGACGTCCCCGGGGCCTCGGCCTGCTTCGAGGGCGCGGTCGTCTCCTACTCCAACCGGGTCAAGACCGAGGTCCTCGGTGTGCCGGCCCGGCTGCTCGCCGAGCGGGGCTCCGTCGACCCCGACGTCGCGGTCGCCATGGCCGAGGGCGCCCGCCGCCGCCTCGGCACGGACTGGGCCGTCTCCACCACGGGCGCCGCCGGCCCCGAGCCGCACGACGGCAAGCCGGTGGGCACGGTCTACCTGGGCGTCGCCGGACCGGGCGGGTCCACCGTCCACGAGCTGGCCGCGGCGGGGGGCCGGGCGGAGATCCGGGCGGCCGCCGTGCGCGCCGCCCTCGAGCGGCTCACGGCGGCCCTGGTGCTCCCAGCCAACTCACAGTGAAAAACCGCCTCCTGCGGGGAAGAATGGAACCGTCAGCGGGGTTAGCAATGATCGCAGGCTCGAGTTGAGCCGATCGAAGTCAAGATGTCGACCGGCCGGCGCCGAGGCACCGCCCGCAGCAGGCGGTGAAGCTGCCGCACACACGAGGAGACGAGCGATTCACATGACCAAGCAACCCGTGTCCGTCAATGGCGTCGTCCGTTGGAAGGACGTGGGCCTCGACGAGGACGACAGCACCGAGACGAAGGACATGAAGATGGGTGTACTCCGCCAGGAGATCGGTGAGGTCCTGCGCAGCGTCCGCCAGCGCCAGGGACGCACCCTCCGAGAGGTCTCGCACAGCGCCCGCGTCTCCCTCGGCTACCTCAGCGAGGTGGAGCGCGGACAGAAGGAGGCCTCCTCCGAGCTGCTCGCGTCGATCTGCGCCGCGCTCGACATCCCGATGTCCCAGATGCTGCGCGAGGTCGCGGACCGCCTGGCCTACGCCGAGGGCCTCCTGGTCCCGGACACCGTGCCCAGCGACCTCACCGAGCAGTACTCGCGGGAGTTCGGCCGCGTCAACGGCGGCGAGGCCGCCGCGGCCGGCGCCCGCTGATCCGCCCGGGCGACCCGCCGCCCGCCCACGACGTCCCGGAGGGCTCGTCGGTCCCAGGACCGCCGGGCCCTCCGGCCTGTGCCGGCCCCGCCGCCCGGATGGCAGGATGGACGGGCACGACCCCCGACCGGCAGCACGACGAAGGAGGACGCGGATGAGGCTGAGCAGCTTCTGGCAGCTCATGGCCGACGAGTTCGGCGCGGGCTACAGCAGGGTCCTGGCCCGGGACCTGGTGCTCGGGGAGCTCGAGCACCGCACGGCCGCCGAGGCCATCGAGGCCGGCGTCGACCCGCGGACCGTGTGGTTCGCCCTCTGCCGGGCCCAGGACGTCCCCGAGTCCCGCTGGTGGGGCGTGGACCGCCCGCCCCGGGACTGACACCCGCCGGGCTCCCGGCGCGCCCGTGGACCCGCGACCGCTTCGAAGGTATATTCGAAGCAGCGGGTCGCGGACTGCACAGCCCGGTCCGTCCCGGGACAGTGGTTCCCGCTCCTCCCCAGACCCCGCGCGAAGCCTTACGGTGTCCGACCACGGCGATACCGTGGAACACGAAAAGACCAGCAGCAACGGTTCCGGCCGCACCGGCGGAACCCCCCGAACACGAGGTGGACCATGGCAGCCAAGGGCAGCAACAAGCAGAGCGCCGACCAGCAGTTCGGCAGCGACCGCGAGAAGGCTCTCGAGACCGTTCTCGCGCAGATCGACAAGAACTACGGCAAGGGCTCGGTCATGCGCCTGGGCGACCGTCCGGCGACCAAGATCGAGACCATCCCCACCGGGTCCATCGCGATGGACGTCGCGCTGGGCATCGGCGGGTTCCCGCGCGGGCGCGTCGTGGAGATCTACGGCCCGGAGTCCTCCGGCAAGACGACCGTGGCCCTGCACGCGGTCGCCAACGTCCAGAAGGCCGGCGGGATCGCCGCCTTCATCGACGCCGAGCACGCCCTCGACCCCTCCTACGCCGAGAAGCTCGGCGTGGACACCGACAGCCTGCTGGTCTCGCAGCCGGACACCGGTGAGCAGGCCCTGGAGATCATGGACATGCTCGTCGGCTCCGGATCCATCGACATCATCGTCATCGACTCGGTGGCGGCCCTGGTGCCCAAGGCCGAGATCGAGGGCGAGATGGGCGACAGCCACGTGGGCCTGCAGGCCCGCCTGATGAGCCAGGCGCTGCGCAAGATCACCGGCCGGCTCTCCCACTCGAACACCACCGCGATCTTCATCAACCAGCTGCGCGAGAAGATCGGGGTGTTCTTCGGCAGCCCCGAGACCACCACCGGTGGCAAGGCGCTGAAGTTCTACGCCTCGGTCCGCGTGGACGTGCGCCGCATCGAGACCCTCAAGGACGGGGCCAACCCGGTGGGCAACCGGACCCGCGCCAAGATCGTCAAGAACAAGATGGCGCCGCCCTTCAAGCAGGCCGAGTTCGACATCCTCTACGGGGAGGGCATCTCCACCGAGGGCGGGCTCATCGACATGGGCGTGGAGCACGGCATCGTCAAGAAGTCCGGGGCGTGGTTCACCTACGAGGGCGACCAGCTGGGGCAGGGCAAGGAGAACTCGCGCCGGTTCCTCAAGGACAACCCGGAGCTGGCCGAGGAGATCGAGCGCCGGATCCTGGTGAAGCTCGGGGTCGTCGAGGAGCCGGAGACCGCCGAGGAGACCGCGGAGGAGCAGCCCGTGACCGGGCTGCCCACCGAGGTCGCCGGCCCGGCCTTCTGAGCGGGTCCGTGACCGAGAGCCCGTACGACCGCCGGCGCCGCCGGTCCTCCGCCCGCCACCGCGGGCCGGAGGGCCCGGCGGCGTCGTCGTCCCCGGCCCAGGACCCCGAGCCGGACGCCCGGGAGGTGGCCCGGGCGATCGTCCTGCGCCAGCTCACCGCCTCGGCGAAGAGCCGCAAGCAGCTCGAGGACAAGCTCGCCGACCGCAACGTCCCCGAGGACGTCGCCCGGGAGGTGCTGGACCGGTTCGAGGAGGTCGACCTCGTCGACGACGCCCAGTTCGCGGAGCTCTACGTCCGCTCCCGGGCCGGCTCCCGCAAGCTCTCCCGGTCCGCGATCCGGCGGGAGCTGGCCACCCGCGGCGTCACGGGGGAGATCGCCGAGTCGGCGCTCGAGCAGCGCACCGACGAGGACGAGCGGGCGGACGCCGCCGAGCTGGTGCGCCGCAAGCTCCCCGCCGGGGCCGAGCTCACCGACCGCGCCGAGCGGGACAAGGCCGTGCGGCGGCTGGTCGGGATGCTCGGGCGCAAGGGCTACCCGCCCGGGCTGGCCTTCGCCGTGGTGAAGGAGGAGCTCGAGGCGCGCTCCGGTGCCGCGGTCCGGGACGACGAGACGGGCGAGGAACACCCGGAGACCCCGTGACCGGGACCGCCCCGTACAATTGTCCGGTGATGTCGACCCCCGCAGCCCTTTCCCCGGACCCGACCGCGTCCTCCGGCGCGCCCGCCCCGCGCTCCTACGAGGTGCGCACGTTCGGGTGCCAGATGAACGTCCACGACTCCGAGCGGATCACGGGTCTGCTCGAGGCCGCCGGCTACGTCCCCGCCGCCGGCGGCGAGCCGGACCTCGTGGTGTTCAACACGTGCGCCGTGCGCGAGAACGCCGACAACAGGCTCTACGGCAACCTCGGCCAGCTCGTGCCCGCCAAGAAGCGCAACAAGGACCTGCAGATCGCCGTCGGCGGCTGCCTCGCGCAGAAGGACCAGGACACCATCCTCGAGCGGGCGCCGTGGGTGGACGTCGTCTTCGGCACCCACAACATCGGCTCCCTCCCCGCCCTGCTGGAGCGCTCGCGGCACAACGCCGAGGCGCAGCTGGAGATCCTCGACGCCCTCGAGGTGTTCCCCTCGACGCTGCCCACCAAGCGGGACAGCGCCTACTCGGGGTGGGTCTCGATCTCCGTGGGCTGCAACAACACCTGCACGTTCTGCATCGTCCCGTCCCTGCGCGGCAAGGAGAAGGACCGGCGGCCCGGGGAGGTCCTCGCCGAGGTGCAGGCCCTCGTGGACGACGGGGCGGTCGAGGTCACGCTCCTGGGGCAGAACGTGAACTCCTACGGCGTGGAGTTCGGGGACCGCGGGGCGTTCGCCAAGCTGCTGCGGGCGTGCGGGCAGATCGAGGGCCTGGAGCGCGTGCGCTTCACCAGCCCGCACCCGGCCGCGTTCACCGACGACGTCATCGACGCCATGGCGGAGACCCCCAACGTCATGCCGCAGCTGCACATGCCCCTGCAGTCCGGCTCCGACCGGATCCTCAAGGAGATGCGCCGCTCCTACCGCTCGAAGCGGTTCCTCGGGATCCTGGACACGGTCCGCGAGCGCATCCCGGAGGCCGCGATCACCACGGACATCATCGTGGGCTTCCCGGGGGAGACCGAGGAGGACTTCCAGGCCACCCTCGACGTCGTGGCGGCCTCCCGCTTCTCCTCGGCGTACACGTTCCAGTACTCCGTCCGGCCCGGCACCCCCGCGGGGGAGATGGCGGACCAGGTGCCGAAGGCCGTGGTGCAGGAGCGCTTCGAGCGGCTCGTGGCGCTGCAGGACCGGATCGCCGCGGAGGAGAACCGGGCGGTGGTCGGCCGGCAGGTCGAGCTGCTCGTCACCGCGGAGGCCGGCAAGAAGTCCGAGCAGACCCACCGGCTCTCGGGCCGCGCGCGGGACCAGCGGCTCGTCCACTTCTCCGTCCCGGAGGGCGCCGAGGTCCCGCGGCCCGGCGACTTCGTGACGGTCGTCGTCACCGGCGCCGCCGCCTACCACCTCGTCGCCGACCCCCGGTCCCCGCAGGACTACGCGCTGCGGCGCTCGCGGGCCGGGGACGCCTGGGACCGCCGCCAGGCCGAGTCCTGCGGGGTCCCCGCCGCCCCGGGCGCCGCCGGCCCCGGGCCCGTGAGCCTGGGCATGCCGGGCCTCCCCGTCCGGTGACCCGCTCGGAGCTGCCGGTCGTCGCCGTCGTCGGGCCCACGGGCACCGGCAAGACCGCCCTGGGCGTCGAGCTCGCCCTGCGGCTGGGCGGGGAGGTCGTCAACGCCGACTCCATGCAGTTCTACCGCGGGATGGACATCGGCACCGCCAAGGCGACCGCGGAGGAGCGGCGCGGGGTGCCCCACCACCTCCTCGACGTCCTCGACGTCACCGAGGAGGCCTCGGTCGCGGACTTCCAGCGCGCCGCCCGGACCCGATTCGCAGAAATCCGCGTCCGCGGCCGGGTCCCCGTCCTGGTGGGCGGCTCGGGACTCTACGTGCGCGCGGCCCTGGACGTGCTCGAGCTGCCCGGCACCGACCCCGCGGTGCGGGCCCGGATCGAGGACGAGCTCGCGGCGCGGGGCCCCGGCGCCCTGCGGGAGCGGCTGCGCCAGGTGGATCCGGCGTCCGCCGCCCGGCTGCAGGACGAGCGGCGGCTGGTGCGCGCCCTGGAGGTGTGGGAGCTCACCGGCCGCCCGTTCACGTCCTTCATGCCCCGCCGCGAGCACGTGGAGCCCACGGTGCAGATCGGCCTGGACCTCGAGCGTGCCGCGCTGCACGACCGGCTCGCCCGCCGGGTCGGGGCCATGGTCGAGGCCGGCCTGGAGACCGAGGTGCGCGCCCTGGCGGCCCGCGGGCTGCGCGAGGGGCGCACGGCCTCCCGTGCCCTGGGCTACGGCCAGTTCCTGGACGTGGTGGACGGCCGCGCCACCGTGGCGGAGGCGGTCGAGGCCACCGTGGTGGCCACCCGCCGCTTCGCCCGCCGCCAGCGGACCTGGTTCCGTGCGGACCCCCGGGTGCACTGGCTGGACCCGTCCGCGCCCGGCCTCGCGGAGCGCGCCGCGGACGTCGTCGAACGGGTCGCGGCCGGGGGCTGAACCGCGGACCCGGCCGCGGACCGGCGGCCGGGTCCGCGTATCATGGCCGGGTGACTTCCGCCCAGAGCCCCACCGCCCAGCACGAGGACACCCGCCCCGCCCCGGACACCACCCCCGGCGCCGGCCCCTGGGGGGAGCTCCGGGGCCGCGACTTCGCCAAGGGCCACGGCACGGGCAACGACTTCGTGCTGCTGACCGATCCGCACGCGGAGCTGGCCCTGGACGCCGAGCTGGTGACCCTGGTGTGCGACCGCCACCGCGGCATCGGGGGGGACGGGCTGATCCGCGCCGTGCGCTCCGAGGCGATCCCCGAGGGGCGGGCCGTCCTCGAGGCGGCGCCGGACGCCGAGTGGTTCATGGACTACCGCAACAACGACGGCTCCGTCGCCGAGATGTGCGGCAACGGGGTGCGGGTCTTCGTCCACTACCTGCTCCAGCGGGGTCTCGCCGCGGTCCCCGAGGGGGACGTGCTGCGCATCGGCACCCGCGCCGGGGTGAAGACCGTGGCCCGCACCGACTCCGGCTACGCCGTGGACATGGGGCCGTGGACCTTCCTCGACGGGGACGCGGCCCGGTCCCGCGGCTCGGACGCCGTCGTGACCGCCGAGGGGCTGAAGGTGCCCCGCCCCGCGCTGTCGATCGGCATGGGCAACCCGCACACCGTCGTGGCGCTCGCGGAGGGGGAGAAGCTCGACCAGCTCGGGCTGCACACTGCTCCCGTTGTGCGCCCGGAGCCCGTGGACGGGACCAACGTCGAGTTCGTGGTCCCCGCCGACGGCGACGACGACGGCGTGGGCCGGGTGCGGATGCGCGTGCACGAGCGCGGCGTGGGCGAGACGCAGTCCTGCGGGACGGGCGCGTGCGCCGCGGCGGCCGCGACGCGCTTCTGGGGCGGCGCCACGGCCCCCGACCAGTGGCTCGTGCAGGTGCCCGGCGGGATCGTCTCCGTGACGTTCGTCCCGGCGCCCGACGGCGCCGAGCACGTGGTGCTGGCCGGACCGGCCGTGCTGGTGGCCGACGGCACCTTCGTCTGAGGCCTGAGGCCTGAGGCCTGAGGCCCGAGGTTTGTGGGGGCGGCCCGGTGCCGGTCGCTCAGTCCCGCCGTTCGACGAGCAGGACCCGGAACCCCTTGTCGGTCGTGTGCCGGGAGACCCGGAAGGCGGCGCCCAGCGCGGTGCCGAGCCACTTCTGCAGCGAGTCCGCCCCGAGGTTCTTCTGCACCACCAGCCACGCCGTGCCGCCCTCGGCCAGCCGCGGCAGCCACTGGAGGAGCAGCTCGTGCAGCTGCTGCTTGCCGATCCGGATGGGCGGATTGGACCAGATGGTGTCGAAGCGCCGCTCCGCGGGCACCTGCTCCGGCAGCATCGCCTCCACGCCGGTCAGGCCCAGGGCCGCCGCGTTGTCCCGGGTGAGCCCGAGCGAGCGCTCGTTGACGTCCACGGCCGTGACCCGGGCCCCCGGGGCGGCCCCGGCCAGGCTCAGCGCGATCGGGCCCCACCCGCAACCGATGTCCAGGAGCTCCGCCCCGGCGGGGTCGGGAACATTTTCCAGCAGCACGGACGTTCCCTTGTCGAGACCCCGCGGACTGAACACCCCGTTGGAGGTCTGCAGCGAGACCTCCCGCCCCCGCAGCCGCACGGCCACGGACCGCCGCACCTCGGGGACCGAGGGGTCCTCGGAGAAGTAGTGCTCGGTCCCCGGGTTGGGGGTCGCCGGGCCGGCCACGGGATCGGGGGAGTCGGGAGGCGGTGCCATAGCGCCCCATGCTACCGACAGCGCCCGCCGCGCACGCACCGGGAACCGGGGCGGACCCCGCCGGGACGCCCGGCTCCGACGCCGGGATGTCCGGCTCCGCCACTAGAATGTACTGATCAGCATCCCGTCCGAAAGGAACCATGACCCACCCCCGTGAAACCCCTGCCGAGCCCCGCGACGCCGCGGAGCCCGAGAACGGCCTGAGCCGGCAGGACCTGGAGGACGTCGTCGAGCGCGTGCTGTCCCGGGCCCGTGCCCGGGAGCAGGCCGCCGGGCAGGACACCGCCCCCGAGGACGACTCCACCGCGCCGGGCCGGTTCTCCGGCCGGGCCCGGGAGCTGGCCGACGCCGAGGACGGGCACACCGTCCACGACGGCGACCAGCAGGACCTCGAGGAGCGCCGCGCGCTGCGCCGCGTCGCGGGCCTGTCCACCGAGCTCGAGGACGTCACCGAGCTCGAGTACCGCCAGCTGCGCCTGGAGCGCGTGGTGCTGGCCGGGCTGTGGACGGAGGGCACGCTCGCGGAGGCCGAGAACTCCCTGCGCGAACTGGCCGCGCTCGCCGAGACCGCGGGCTCCGAGGTGCTGGACGGCATCGTCCAGCGCCGGCTCAAGCCGGACCCGGCCACGTACCTGGGCTCGGGCAAGGCCAAGGAGCTGCGGGACATCGTCGCCGCGACCGGCGCGGACACCGTCGTCGTCGACTCCGAGCTCGCCCCCTCCCAGCGGCGCGGCCTGGAGGACGTCGTGAAGGTCAAGGTCATCGACCGCACGGGTCTGATCCTCGACATCTTCGCCCAGCACGCCAAGTCCAAGGAGGGCAAGGCCCAGGTCGAGCTCGCCCAGCTCGAGTACCTGCTCCCGCGCCTGCGCGGCTGGGGCGAGTCCCTGTCCCGCCAGGCCGGCGGTCGCGCCGCCGCCGGTGAGGGCATCGGCTCCCGCGGCCCCGGTGAGACCAAGATCGAGCTGGACCGCCGGCGCATCCGCACCCGCATGGCCAAGCTGCGGCGTGAGATCGCCGCGATGAAGCCGGCGCGCGAGACCAAGCGGCTCAACCGCCGCCGCCACTCCGTGCCCTCGGTGGCGATCGCCGGCTACACCAACGCGGGCAAGTCCTCGCTGCTGAACCGGCTCACGGACGCGGGCGTGCTCGTGGAGAACGCCCTGTTCGCCACCCTGGACCCCACGGTCCGCCGCGCGCAGACACCGGACGGCATCGGCTACACGCTCTCGGACACGGTCGGCTTCGTCCGGTCGCTGCCCACGCAGCTCGTCGAGGCGTTCCGCTCCACCCTGGAGGAGGTCGCCGACTCCGACCTCATCCTGCACGTGGTGGACGCCTCCCACCCGGACCCGGAGGGCCAGATCCGCGCCGTGCGCCAGGTCTTCACGGACATCGACGCGCAGAACATCCCCGAGATCATCGCCCTGAACAAGGTGGACGCCGCCGACCCGTTCGTGGTCGAGCGGATCAAGCAGCGCGAGCGCAACGTGGTGGTGGTCTCGGCCCGCACCGGGGAGGGCATCGAGGAGCTCCGGCAGCGGATCAGCGAGTCCATCCCGCGGCCCGAGACGGTGCTGGACCTGCTCGTCCCCTACCAGCGCGGCGACGTGGTCAGCCGGCTGCACGACTGGGACGCGGAGATCCTGCGCACCGAGCACCTGCCCGAGGGCACCCACCTGCTCGTGAAGGTCCGCGAGGACCTCGCGGCCGAGCTCGCGGAGTTCGCCCCCGAGCGCGCTCCCGGCTTCGGCGCCGAGAGCGCCTGAGCGCGTGGCCGCCGCATTCGTGGACGAGTCCGGGCACGACGTCTCGGGCGTGCGCCCGGAGACCCTGCCCGGGGCCAAGGACTCCCTGGCCCTGCTGGACACCGCCGTGACCGCGATGGGCGGGCAGGTCCGGGACGGGCAGCGGCTGATGACCGCCAAGGTGGCCGAGGCCCTGGACCGGGGCCGGCACCTGCTGGTCCAGGCGGGGACCGGCACCGGCAAGTCCCTCGCGTACCTGGCCCCGCTCGTGGAGCACGCCCAGCGCGCGGACAAGCCGGTGGTCGTGGCCACCGCGACGCTCGCGCTGCAGTCGCAGATCGTCGGCCGGGACGTGCCGCGCCTGCTGGCCGCCCTCGAGGGCGAGCTCGAGCGGGACGTGGACGTGGCCCTGCTCAAGGGCCGCAGCAACTACGCGTGCCTGCACAAGATCGAGGGCGGCTACCCGTCCGACGACGAGCCCGGCGCGCTCTTCGCGCTGCCCGACGCCGCCCCGCACCCCGGCCCGCCGCAGCCCGAGGCCGCCGAGAACCACGGGCGGCTGGGGCAGGAGGTCCAGCGCCTGCGCGAGTGGGCCCGCGAGACCGGGACCGGCGACCGGGACGAGGTGCTCCCCGGGGTCAGCGACCGCGCCTGGCGCCAGGTGTCGGTCACGGCCAAGGAGTGCCTGGGCCGCAGCTGTCCCCTGGTCGAGGACTGCTTCGCGGAGCTCGCCAAGCAGCGGGCCGGTGAGGCCGACATCGTCATCACCAACCACGCCCTGCTCGCGATCAACGCGTTCGAGGGCATCACGGTGCTGCCCGAGCACGACGTCGTGGTCATCGACGAGGCCCACGAGCTCCAGGACCGGGTGACGGGCGCCGTCACCGGACAGCTCTCCGCGGCGATGGTCCGCTCGGCCGCCGCGTCCGCGCGCAAGCACACCTCCGCGAGCCCCGACTCGCTCACCGCCGGGGCCGCCAACCTCGAGGCCGCCCTGATGGGCGCTCCCGCCGAGCTGCTGCACCGCGGCCTCGGGGACGCCCAGGCGGCGGCCGTGGCCCAGATCCGGGACGCCGCCCGCACCGTGATGACCGAGTCCAAGGCCGGTCCCGGGGAGAAGGACGGGGACGCCGGCCGGCAGATGGCCCGCTCCCGGGTGAGCGACGTCCTCGACCTGGCCGAGCGGATCCTCGCCGCCGAGGAGCACCGCGAGGTGCTGTGGATCTCGCGCCAGGGCGGCTGGGAGCCGGGCCGCGGCTACGTGCCCGCGGAGGACACCGACCCGGCGACCCTGCACGTGGCCCCGCTCAGCGTGGCCGGCACCCTGCGGGAGGGGCTCTTCGACGGGCGCACCGTGGTCCTCACCTCCGCCACCCTGTCCGTCGGCTCGTCCTTCGACTCCGCCGCCGGCGCCCTCGGCCTGCGGGGCGAGGGCGCCCCGCGCTGGGAGGGCGTGGACGTCGGCAGCCCGTTCGACTACCCGAAGCAGGGCATCCTCTACCTCGCCAAGCACCTGGAGAAGCCCGGCCGCCGGCTCACGGAGGCCCAGCTGGACGAGATGCTGGCCCTGCTGGAGGCCTCCAGGGGCGGGGCCCTCGGGCTCTTCTCCTCCCGCCGGGCGGCGGAGGAGGCGGCCGAGGCGCTCCGCGGGCGCACCGACCTGCCGATCCTGTGCCAGGGGGAGTCCTCGCTCGCGGGACTCGTCCAGGAGTTCACCGACGACCCGGCCACGAGCCTGTTCGGCACGATGAGCCTGTGGCAGGGCGTCGACGTCCCGGGGGCCTCGTGCCGGCTCGTGATGATCGACCGGATCCCCTTCCCGCGCCCGGACGACCCGCTGGCGAGCGCCCGCAGCCGCGCCGCGGAACGGGCCGGCGGCAACGGGTTCATGTCCGTGTCCGCGACGCACGCGGCCGTGCGGCTCGCCCAGGGGGCCGGGCGGCTCATCCGCGCGGGCGGGGACCGGGGCGTCGTGGCGATCCTGGACTCCCGGATCGCGACCGCCCGCTACGGCGGCTTCCTCCGCGGGTCCCTGCCGCCGCTGTGGACCACCACGGACCGCCAGGTGGTGCTCGGCGCCCTGCAGCGGCTCTCCGTGGGCTGAGCACGTCCGGCGGACGCCCGGGGTCTCCCCGGACCGCGCCGGGCCCGCACGGGGTGCGGACAGCAGGAGGTGTCCGGACGGCGGCCGGCCCGGACGGCAACGGGCCCCCCCACCGGCGGCGGAGGGCCCGGGTGCCGGGGCGTGCGGCGGCTCAGAGGCTGCGCAGCACCGAGACGACCTTGCCCATCACGGTGGCGTGGTCGCCGAGGATCGGCTCGTAGCGCGTGTTCTGCGGCAGCAGCCAGGTGTGGCCGTCCCGCTGGCGGAAGGTCTTGACCGTGGCCTCGTCGTCGAGCAGGGCGGCCACGATGTCACCGTTGTCGGCGGCGCTCTGCCGGCGCACCACCACCCAGTCGCCGTCGCAGATCGCGGCGTCGATCATCGAGTCGCCCTTGACGCGCAGCATGAACAGCTCGCCGTGCCCGACCAGCTGGCGGGGCAGCGCGAGGACGTCCTCCACGGACTGCTCGGCCGTGATCGGCCCGCCGGCGGCGATGTGGCCCACCAGGGGGACCATCGTCACGTCCGCCGAGGTGGACAGCTCGGCCACGGCGTTCTGGGCGGCGGGACGAGCGGTCCGGCTCGCCGGTGCCGCCGGGGCCTCCTGCGACGGCTCGGCGGACTCCGCCCCGGCGGTCCCGCGCAGCTGCAGGGGAGTGAGCACCTCCATGGCCCGCGGGCGCTTGGGGTCGCGGCGCAGGTAGCCCAGCTTCTCGAGCTGGGCGAGCTGGTGGGTGACGCTGGAGAGCGAGGCCAGGCCCACGAGGTCCCCGATCTCCCGCATGGACGGCGGATAGCCGTGCTCGGCGATGGAGCGCTGGATGGCCTCGAGGATGGTGCGCTGGCGCACGGTGAGCCCGCGGCTGCGCGAGCGTGCCCCGGGGCGGGCGCCCCGGGCGCGGGGCTCCTCGGGGGTGGGGGGCTGGGCCATGGGAGCGTCGTCCTTTCCCGTCCGGCTGCAGGTGCCGCAGCCGGTCTGCGCGGTCCCGGTTCCGATGTCGGACCCGGGTGGTTCGATGGGTCCCGGTCGGCAGGCGCAGGGGATCCGCAGCGCGCGCCGGCCGGGGGCCCGGACCTGTCCTCAGCCTAGGCGACACGCCGTGTGTGTTCAAACATATGTACGACCCGCTGTCGACAGCATTCGCAGACACGTGCTAGACATGGGTCATCGGTATTCGAAAGTATGTTCGATCGAATGGAGGCCCGCGAGGGTCGTCGACCGGACCGGTGTTCGAGATCGCCCGCTCCGTGCGGGAACGTCAAGGAGTTCATGTCATGAGTGCCAGTGCCACCCTTACCGCCGTCGTCGCCCGCCGCCGCGAGTCCGCAGGATCCGCCCGGGGGCTCGGCCGTGCGCTCCGGCGGGCCCGTCCCGCCCGCTCCGCGTCCCGCACCCCGCTGACCCTGACCCGCCGCGGCCGCCTGGTGTTCCTGGGGCTGCCCGTCCTGGCCGGCTCCGCCGCCCTGGTGGTGCTCGCCGTGATCTTCCTCGTCCCCTCGACGGCCACGGCCACGAGCGCACCCGTCCCGGGCTCCGGGACCGAGCAGACCACCGTGTTCCCCGGGCAGAGCCTGTGGGAGCTCGCCGTGGCGGCCGATCCGGACCGGGACCCGCGGGAGGTCATGGACGAGATCGTGGAGCTCAACGACCTGGACAGCTCCGTGCTCGTGGCCGGCCAGCTCCTCGAGGTCCCGGCCGCCTGAGCCGCCCGCCCGATCAGCACGCCCCGCTCTGTACGCCCCGCTCTGTACACCCCGATCTGTACGCCCCGGGCGGAGCACTAAACTGTCCGGGTGACGCAGAACCTGGACCGACTCAACGCCCTCCCGCTCCGCGACGACCTGCGCGGCAAGACGCCGTACGGCGCCCCGCAGCTCGACGTCGCCGTGGCGCTCAACACCAACGAGAACACTCATCCGGTCCCGGCGGACGTGCACGCGGCGATCGTCCGGGAGGTCACCGAGGCGGCCTGGACCCTCAACCGGTACCCGGACCGCGAGTTCACCGCCCTGCGCGAGGAGCTCGCCGCGTACCTCGGCCACGGGCTCGGGCCCGGGAACCTGTGGGCGGCCAACGGGTCCAACGAGATCCTGCAGCAGATCCTGCAGGCCTTCGGCGGCCCGGGCCGCACCCTGCTCAGCTTCGTCCCCACCTACTCGATGTACCCGCTGCTGGCCTCCGGCACGCACACCGGCTTCGTCGCCGGGGAGCGGGCGGCGGACTTCGGCCTGTCCGCGGAGTCCGCGGCCGAGCAGGTGCGCCGGCACCGCCCCGACGTGGTCTTCCTCTGCTCGCCCAACAACCCGACCGGCACCGCGCTGGGCTCGGACGTGGTCACCGCCGTGTACGAGGCGGGGGAGGAGTTCCGCACCGTCGTGGTGGTCGACGAGGCGTACGCGGAGTTCTCCCACGGCGGCACCCCCACCGCGCTCACGCTGCTCGAGGGCCGGCCCCGGCTGATCGTCTCCCGCACCATGAGCAAGGCGTTCGCGCTCGCCGGCGCCCGCCTCGGCTACTTCGCGGCGGCGCCGGAGGTCGCCGACGCCGTGCGCCTGGTCCGGCTGCCGTACCACCTCTCCGCCGTCACCCAGGCCACGGCCCTGGCGGCCCTGCGCCACTCGGAGTCGCTGCTGGCCAACGTGGAGGACATCAAGGTCCAGCGCGACCGGATCGTCGACGAGCTCAAGCGGATCGGGCTGGAGCCGGCCGAGTCGGACTCCAACTTCGTGTTCTTCGGCGGCATGGAGGACTCCCGGGCCGTGTGGGGGGAGCTGCTCGAGGACGGGGTGCTCGTGCGGGACGTCGGGATCCCCGGCCACCTGCGCGTCACCGCCGGCACCGAGGAGGAGACCACCGCGTTCCTGACCAGCATGGAGCGGATCGTCTCCGGCGGCTGAGGGGCCCCGGGGCCGGGTCCTCCCGACCCGGATAGCATGGAGGCAGACCACCACCACCGGGCCCGGGGCGCCGCCGTGCGTCCCGGCCCGGACCATCCGCGGCCCACCGACGGCCGTGCCGCGCCCGCGAGGAGTTCCCACCGAATGAGCGACCAGACCACCACCGGCACCCGTGCGCCCCGCCGCGCCGCCCTGGAGCGGCGCACGAGCGAGTCCACGGTGTCCGTCGAGATCGACCTCGACGGCACCGGCGAGAACGACATCGACACCTCGGTGCCCTTCTACGACCACATGCTCACCGCGCTGTCGAAGCACTCCCTGATCGACATGCGGATCCGGGCGACCGGGGACACCCACATCGACGTCCACCACACCGTCGAGGACACCGCGATCGTCCTCGGGGACGCCCTGCGCCAGGCGCTGGGCGAGAAGGCCGGGATCCGCCGGTTCGGCGAGGCCACCGTCCCGCTGGACGAGGCCCTGGCCAACGCCGTGGTCGACATCTCCGGCCGGCCCTACGCGGTGCACACCGGCGAGCCGGAGGGCCAGCAGTACCACCTCATCGGCGGGCACTTCACCGGCTCCATGGTCCAGCACGTCTTCGAGTCCCTGGCCCACCACGCCGGGATCTGCCTGCACGTCACGCTGCTGGCCGGCCGGGACCCGCACCACATCGCCGAGGCCCAGTTCAAGGCCCTGGCCCGCGCGCTGCGCCAGGCCGTGGAGCCCGATCCCCGGGTCCGCGGCATCCCGTCCACGAAGGGGGCCCTGTGAGCACCGACGGCACCACCGCGACGGACGGCACCGGCCGGCCCACCGTCACGGTCCTCGACTACGGCGCCGGCAACGTGCGCTCGGCCGTGCGCGCCCTCGAGGCCGCCGGCGCGGACGTGGTGCTCAGCGCCGACCCCGAGGCGGTGCTCGACGCCGACGGCCTCGTGGTCCCCGGCGTCGGCGCGTTCGCCGCCGTCATGGACGGTCTGCGCTCCGTGGACGCGCTGCGCCTGATCGGCCGCCGCCTCGCCGGCGGACGGCCCGTGCTGGGCATCTGCGTGGGCCTGCAGGTCCTCTTCGACTCCGGGGTGGAGCACGGCCAGGAGACCGAGGGCATGGGCGAGTGGCCCGGCGTCGTCGAACGGCTGAAGGCCGACGTCGTCCCGCACATGGGCTGGAACACGGTCGACCCGCCCGAGGGCAGCGTCCTGTTCCGGGGCATCGAGGACCAGCGCTTCTATTTCGTGCACTCCTACGGGGTGCAGGAGTGGGACTTCCCGCAGAGCATCCAGAAGATGCGGCCGCCGCAGGTCACCTGGTCCGACCACGGCGGGCGCTTCATCGCCGCTGTGGAGAACGGGGCCCTGTGCGCCACGCAGTTCCACCCCGAGAAGTCCTCCGAGGCGGGCATCCAGCTGCTGCGCAACTGGCTCGGCACCCTGCCGCGCACGGGACGCCTCGACCACCTCAAGGCCGGCGACCCCCTCGGCGGGGACACCCTGGCCGGCCGGCCGACCCTGGAGAGCCAGGACGGCGCCGCGTGAGCGCGGCCGTCGTCGTCATGGTGCTCGGGGCGTTCGTCGCCGGCGGCGCCATCTCGTTCCACCAGCAGCGCAAGCCGCTGTGGACGGTCGTCCTCCTGGCCGCCGTCGCGGCGGCCCTCGTCGGCTACGGCTGGTACGCCTGGTTCCAGGGCCGCTGAGCCCCGGGCCCACCCCGAACGCCCGCACACCCGCACCCGAGCACCGAGAGAAGAGAACCCATGTCCCTGAGCGAGACCCCCCGCCTCCAGCTGCTGCCCGCCGTCGACGTCGCGGACGGCCAGGCCGTGCGCCTGGTCCAGGGCGAGGCCGGCTCCGAGACCGGCTACGGCGACCCGCTCGAGGCCGCCCTCGCGTGGCAGGAGGCCGGCGCCGAGTGGATCCATCTCGTGGACCTCGACGCCGCCTTCGGCCGCGGCGACAACATCGACGTCCTCCGCCGCGTGGCCGCCGAGCTGGAGCTGAAGGTCGAGATGTCCGGCGGCATCCGCGACGACGCCTCGCTGGAGCGGGCGCTGTCCCTGGACCCCGCGCGGATCAACCTGGGCACCGCGGCCCTCGAGAACCCCGAGTGGACGCAGAAGGTGATCGCCGAGCACGGCGACGTCATCGCGGTGGGCCTCGACGTGCGGGGCACCGTGCTCGCCGCCCGCGGCTGGACCGAGGAGGGCGGGGACCTCTGGGAGGTCCTGGACCGCCTCGAGGAGCACGGCTGCGCCCGCTACGTGGTCACCGACGTCACCAAGGACGGCACCCTCAAGGGCCCCAACCTGGAGCTGCTGCAGGAGGTCGCGACCCGCACCGACAAGCCCGTGGTCGCCTCCGGGGGGATCTCCTCCCTCGAGGACCTCGCCGCCCTGCGCACCCTGGTGCCCTCCGGCGTCGAGGGCGCGATCGTGGGCAAGGCCCTCTACGCGGGCCGCTTCACCCTCGAGGAGGCCCTCGACGTGGCGGGCCGGCCGGGAGCGCGGTGACCGAGCGGCCCCTGCCGGCGCACATCGCCGCCCAGCTCGCGGGCGCGGGCGGCACGGAGGACACCGGCGGCCAGGCCTGGGCCGGGCGCGACCTGGGGGAGGGCACCAGCCACACCCACCGCTTCCCCGACGACGACGGCGCCGCCGCCCCGGCCGTGCTGCAGGCCCTCGAGGACCTGCGCGCGGGGAGGGGGGACGAGTCCGCGGTGGTCGCCGCGCTGGCCGGGACCCGGGTGTTCGTGCCCGTCGTGGCCGAGGTCTCGGCCTCGACCGTGACCGAGGCCGGTCTGGTGGCCGACAAGGAGGCCGACATGGCCCTCGTGTCCCTGCGGGCGGCGGACGGCCGGCAGGTGCTGCCGGTCTTCACGTCCACCGCGGCGCTCGCGCACTGGCACGACCGGGCGCGGCCGGTGGCCACGGACGTCCGCCGGGCGGCCGTGGCCGCGGTCAAGGACGGCACCCAGCTGCTCGTGCTCGACCCGGGCACGGAGCTCCCGTTCGTCGTGCGCCGCCCGGCCCTCTGGGCGCTGGCCCAGGGCAGGACCTGGACGCCCTCCTACCGCAGCCCGGCGGTCGGGGCGGCCGTGCGGCGCTGCGCCGAGGACCTGCCCGGGGTGCTCGGCGTGGGGACGGCCCCCGGCGACGGGGTGGCCGTGCGCGCCGCGGACGGGGCGGTCGTCCGGGGCGGCGGGGCGGGCCCCGAGCTGGCCGTGGTGCTGTCCCTGCGCGCCGGGCTCGACCGGGCGCAGCTGGACGACGTCGTCGCCCGCTTCCAGGCCCGGCTGAGCGTCGAGCCGGCCCTCGCGGAGGACGTGGACTCGATGCAGCTGCGTCTCACGACGGCGGGCTGACCCGGGGAACCCGGATCAGCCCGCGGCACGCGTGGTGACGGTCCTTCAGGTGACGGGACCCGTGAACCGCTCGCCGGGTCCCTGGCCGGGGGCGTCCGGGTAGCGCGAGGCCTCCCGGAACGCGAGCTGCAGGGTGCGCAGGCCGTCGCGCAGCGGAGCGGCGTGCTGCGAGCCGATCTCCGGGGCCGCGGCGGTGACGAAGCCGGCCAGCGCGATGATGAGCTTGCGCGCCTCGTCGAGGTCCTTGAGCTCCTCCGCGTCCTCGCCGGCGGCGAGACCGCACTTCACGGCGGCGGCGCTCATGAGGTGCACGGCCGCGGTCGTGATGACCTCGATGGCGGGGACCTCCGCGATGTCGCGCATCTGCTCGTCGACGGCGCTGACCGTCTCCTGCGGGATCTCCTGGCCGGACCGTGCGGCGTCGTCGTCGAAGCGGAAGGTGTTCTCGGAAGTCATGTCCCAACTCTGCCACACCGCTGTCCGCCGCCCGGACCGTCCCGGCCCCGCCGGCACTATCCTGCTGGGGAGGCCGGGGGACGGCCGGGAGGAGGCGGGGACGCCGTGTGGATCGGGTGGATCGAGTTCGACGTGCTCCTGGCGGACGTGCACTCCCTCAAGGGCAAGCGCTCCGTGGTGCGGCCCCTCGTCGCAGAGCTGCGCCGCAGGTTCCCCGTGACCGCGGCCGAGGTCGGCCACCTGGAGCTCCACCGCCGGGCCCTGGTGGGCACCGCCGTGGTCGCGGCCGACGCCGCCCGCCTCGTCGAGGTCCTCGACGACGTCGAGCGCTTCGTCGCCGCCCGCCCGGAGACGGAGCTGCTCTCGGCCCGCCGGGCCCTGCACAGCACCGAGGACGAGTGACAGCGCGCACGCCCGCCGTTTCCCGAACCGGCGGCCCATGGGCTAGACTGGTCGGCAGTGTGCAAGTGGAGGAGACTCCCACCCGCGCCGGCCACGGTCCCCGATCCGCTCGGACGACCTGATCACGGCCGCCGGGTCCGCGACGACATCGTCCGCACGACGGCACGGCCGGGAGTTCCCGCGTCCGCTCCGTCACGCAGCGCGCCACCCCCGGGTGGCGCACCGATGAGCCTCCGCTTGCCGACCGCAGCGGGGGCTTTTTGTCGTTGCGGACCGGACCGAACCATGAGGTCCCCGGAAACCTCCGGGCGACCACGCAGAACATCAGGAGCACGGCATTAGCGATCCACGTATCAATGACAGAATCCGAGTCCCCGAAGTCCGTCTCGTCGGACCCGCAGGCGAGCAGGTCGGCATCGTCCGCGTCGAGGACGCACTGAGGCTGGCCCGCGAATCGGATCTCGATCTGGTCGAGGTGGCGCCCAACGCCAAGCCGCCGGTGGCCAAGCTCATGGACTTCGGCAAGTACAAGTACGAGGCCGCGGTCAAGGCCCGGGAGTCGCGCAAGAACCAGACGAACACGGTCCTCAAGGAGGTCCGGTTCCGGCTCAAGATCGACACCCACGACTACGAGACCAAGGTCGGCCACGCCAAGCGGTTCCTCGGGGCTGGCGACAAGGTCAAGGCCATGATCCAGTTCCGCGGCCGCGAGCAGCAGCGCCCCGAGATGGGCGTCCGCCTGCTCGAGCGCTTCGCGAACGACGTCGCGGAGGTCGGCGCGGTCGAGTCGAGCCCCCGGGTTGACGGCCGCAACATGGTGATGGTCGTGGGCCCGCTGAAGAACAAGGCCGAGGCCAAGGCCGAGGCGCGCCGCCAGAAGCAGCGCGACGAGGCGAAGGCCGAGAACGAGCGCAAGGCGAAGGACAAGATCGACACGTCCTCCGCGGCGCCCGTGACCCAGTCGATCGGGGACGCGTTCCCGGCCGAGCTGCGCGAACGGGCCGGGCAGGCCGAGGAGCCGGTGCAGCAGCCGGCCCCGGAGCCCGAGGTCCAGGAGCCGGCACCGGCCCCCGAGGTCCCGGAGACGGCGCAGGCCGCCGCCCCCGAGCCCGAGGCCGTCGAGACCCCGGAGCCCGAGGTCGCGGATGCGCCCGAGGTCGTCGAGGCCCCGGCGCCGAAGGCCGCCCCGAAGCCGCCGGCCCCGAAGGCCCCGGCGCCCAAGGCCCCGGCCGCGGCGCCGAAAGCCCCCCGGCCCGGCCCCAAGCCGGGCGCCAAGCCCGGGCCCCAGGCCTGAGCGGCGCACGACCTTCCGCGCGAGCGGAGCAGAACTGACAGCGCCCCGCGGCGCGCAGCCGGTCCCGGTTGCGCCCAGGGGCACCGTGGAGGTGCGGCGGACGTCGCCGTGCCCTCCGGTGGCCACCACCGGAAGAAACGCAAGGAGAGCGGCCACATGCCGAAGATGAAGACCCACAGCGGGGCGAAGAAGCGCTTCAAGCTCACCGGTACCGGCAAGGTGAAGCGCCAGCAGGCCAACCGCCGCCACTACCTGGAGCACAAGTCCTCGCGGCTGACCCGCCGCCTGGCCTCCGACCAGATCGTGGCCCCCGGCGACGCCAAGGTCATCAAGAAGATGCTGGGCAAGTAGTCCCCACCGCATCCCCCGGGGAGTCCGACTCCCCGCCCCGCACAGATTTGACCTCCCGGCCGAGCGGCCGGGACCGAAGTGAAGGAGTACACACGTGGCACGTGTGAAGCGGGCGGTCAACGCCCACAAGAAGCGCCGGGAAATCCTCGAGCAGGCCTCCGGCTACCGCGGCCAGCGCTCGCGCCTGTACCGCAAGGCGAAGGAGCAGGTCACCCACTCGTTCGTCTACAGCTACAACGACCGCCGGAAGCGCAAGGGCGACTTCCGCCGGCTTTGGATCCAGCGCATCAACGCCGCGGCCCGCGCCAACGGCCTGACCTACAACCGCTTCATCCAGGGCCTCAAGGCCGCCGAGGTGGAGGTCGACCGCCGGATGCTCGCCGAGCTGGCCGTGAACGACCAGCAGGCGTTCGCCGGTCTGGTCGAGATCGCGAAGAACGCCCTGCCGGAGGACACCTCCGCGCCGCGCGAAGCCGCCGCCTGAGCACAGTCGGAGCAGTGAACCTCACGGAGCGCCTGGCCGCCCAGCCGATGTCCAACCCCCGAGCCGATCGGGTCAGGGACGTCGCGGGACTGGCCGGGCGCTCCGCGCGTTCCAAGCGCGGGCTGTTCCTCGCCGAGGGCCCGCAGAACGCCCGCGAGGCCCTCGCCCGGCACCCGGAGTCCCCGTGCGTGGACGCCGTCTACGTCACCGAGGACGCCCTGGGCCGCCACCCGGACATCGCCGCGCTCCTCGAGCGCGTGGCCGAGGACCGCTCCGTGTTCGTGCGCCTCGTGACGCGGGAGGTCCTCGCCGCGATGAGCGACGCGGTGACCCCGCAGGGCGTCGTCGTCGTGTGCCGCCCCCTCGACGCGGACCTCGGGGCCGTGCTCGCCGCCCGGCCGCGGCTCGTGGCCGTGCTGGCCCGGGTCCAGGACCCCGGCAACGCCGGCACCGTGCTGCGCGCGGCGGACGCCGCCGGCGCGGACGCGGTGGTGATCACCGCCGGCAGCGTGGACGTCTACAACCCCAAGACCGTGCGCTCGACCGCCGGCTCCCTCTTCCACCTCCCCGTCGTCGTGGGCGCCGACCTGCCCGCGCTGCTCGGGGCCGCCCGCGCCGCTGGGTGCGGCGTGCTGGCCGCCGACGGCCACGGGGACGTCGACCTCGACCGCCTCCAGGACGCCTCCGCCGCCCGGGCCGCCGGCGCGGACGGGGTCGACACCCCCTACGACCTGGCCCGCCCCACCGTGTGGCTCTTCGGCAACGAGGCCCGGGGACTGTCCAAGGAGGAGAAGGCGCTGGCCGACCACCGCGTCGCCGTGCCGGTGCACGGCCGGGCCGAGTCCCTCAACGTGGGCACCGCCGCCACCGTGTGCCTCTACGCCTCGGCCCGGGCCCAGCGGCGCCCCGGCGCCGGGGACGGGCACTGAGCCCGTGACCGCACCGCTGCCCGCCGCGTACCGCACCCAGGTGGTCGGCGCCGCCCTCCTCGACGACGCCCGCCGCCCCATGGCCTTCCTCGCCGCGCAGCGGGCCTACCCCGAGGCCCTGCGGGGCCTGTGGGAGTTCCCCGGCGGCAAGCAGGAGCCGGACGAGAGCTGCGAGCAGGCCCTGGTGCGGGAGTGCGCCGAAGAGCTCGGCGTGGACGTCCGGCTGCTCGCGGAGGTGCGCGGACCGCACGCGCAGGGCTGGCCGCTCAAGGACACCGCGGCGATGCGGGTCTGGACGGCCGTCGCCGCCGGCGGCGACCCCCGGCCCGTGGTGGGGGAGGACCACCTGGCCGTGCGGTGGCTCCCGCTCGCCGACCCCGCCGCCGCGCTCGAGCTCCCCTGGATCCCGGCCGACCTGCCGATCGTGCACGCCCTGCTGGACCACCTGCGGGGCTGACCCGGTCCGTGCCGGCCGACCGGCACGACCACGTCCTCCGGCGGCCGACCGGGCCGTGGCGGGTCAGGGAGCAGCGGGCGCCGGTCAGCCGTGGTGCCGGGGCCCTGGGACGTAGCCGCCGTCGGCGAGACCGGCCCCGACCTCGAAGGGGTTGCGGTGCGCCGGGTGCCCGCAGCGCAGCACCGACCACCCCGCGGCCAGGAGGTAGGCCGGCAGGAAGGGCAGGCCCAGCCACTGCGCCCACTGGGTCGCGTGGCGGGACTCGTGGGCCACGAGCCGGGGGCGGGCCGCGACGTCGTCGATCCCGGCGCGGAACAGGACCACGTTGCCCACGGTGAACGCCCCGGCCCGCGGCAGCCGGGGCCTGTAGCCGAACCCGAGAATCAGCCCCTCGGGCCCGCGGACTACGCGGGTGCCCGTGACGGTGGCGACGAGCAAGCCCAGTGGAGTAGACAAATTTGTTATGTTCCAGAGCCGCCGTGAGCGCGCCGCGCGGCTCAGTTTAAGGGTCATGGGTCCAGCGTAGGTCTGTTCAAGGAAGCCTGCCCAAGTAAAGAACCACGACACCGACTATTACCCGGCACAACCCGATCAAATAGGTCGCCGTCAGTGGCATAACGGGGAACGCGGCTTGGACTGCGACGATTGCCTCCGTCCCCAACCCGGATACAAAGCGTAGATGCTAGCTACAGGGATCGTCCGTAGCGTCCGCGTCAGTCGCGTAAATGACACGTTGTATATTCCTGGGGTAACCACGGTGGGTCACCGCTGACTGAACTCCTTTAGGCATATAAGGAGGGAGTTGCCGATTCACTCGGCGGTGATCAACCGAGCCAGGAAGACGAAGACCTAAGGCACGAAATTCCTCTGGAGAAGAAGGCGAGGTGCTCCGTGCTATGGGTTTTCACTACCCATCGCCTCCGCCACGGAAGCGGGGCCCGATGCCCCGGGGTCCGCTCATGTCGAGGCTTCCCCCGTTCCTCGGTACATCAATTGTTCGCCGACACTGAGCATGCCGTCTCCACCGACACGGTGCTCGCCAGCAACCTCCGAGTCAACGTGGCCAATGTAGGTCCGCAGGTCGCAGGGTTCTACCGAGCCGCCGAGGGTAGGCTACGGATCGTCTTCCACATTGGGAACATCTAGCCTGTACTGAGCCAGGACTTCGTGGTTACGACCACCGAAGGGTTCTGCTGGAGCGCTTACAAGCTCGGCGTAGTTGGCGACGGCATCCACCAGGCGTTTACAGTCAGCCCAACGACGATGTACGACCGTCTCCGATGCCGAACAGGGGCTGTGCGAGCGGTCGGGTCATGCGCAAGTAGGTCGCCAACGTCGTGGACCAGACAGAGCAGCTGACAACCGGCGCCGATGAGTTCGCCGCCGTGGTAGGGCTGGCGGGGAGTAAAACATGCGCGGCTCCTACACTCCTGTCCCGGCCCATTAAGGAGACACGAGCCGATGGGCGAGTCCTTTGGCTACCTTCATCCCCGGCTGGACGCCTGTGAGGCTGACCGCGGGGAGGAGAAGAAATGGACGGGCTGGCACCGGCTCGAGACTGACCTCGGGCCCTTGAGTCCAGAGCCCAACGAGAGGGCCGGTTGCGAGTAGACACGCTAATAGCTTGGTGGTGCAACCGTTTATCGCTGAGGGGGCTAATCTGGCCCTTCACAGATGAGCATGGGTAGCCGGGGGCGCGCGGGCTTCTCGAGGGGTGTGTTGTGAGGGCTGGGTAGAGGTCGAGGCCTCCAGGATGGGTAGCGACCAAGCAACCTGATCCATGAAGGCCTCGACGTGTCTCATGCTATCTGCGCGCCCGCGTGCGCGCTCTTCGACCTGTCCGATGTCCACGTGCTCGCCGTCGAGCGTGGTCCGCGCTCGTTCACCCTGGCCGTGGAGACAGTGCCGGCGG
>NZ_NSKF01000026.1:0-56255 GCF_002287015.1 Kocuria sp. WN036 | reverse complement strand
CGAGAGCGCGGACGTCCTCCTCCGGGCTCCCCGCCGCGGTGCCCGCGCGCACCGCGGCGACGTGCCCCGCGCCGTCCGCGGCCGCCGTGCGCTCCCCTGTGCTCTCCGCCGGGCCCGCGGCCGGGCTCTCCGGAGGGGCCACGGTGCCGCGGAACAGGACCTGCCGGGCGGAGAGCTCCCCGTGGCACCGGCCGAGGGCGTGCAGGGCGGCCAGGCCGGTCGCGGCGTCCCGCAGCACCGCGGCGGCCTCGGCGGGCGCCAGCCGGCCGCGCTCGGCCAGCCGGTCGGCGACGGAGCCGCCCCGCAGGAAGTCCTCGACCAGCCCGACCGGTGCCGCCGCCGGGCCCAGCAGGCCGCGCACGGCCACGAGACAGGCCTCGTCCCGGCATGCCAGGGCGACCGCGAGCGACCGGAGCGCGGCCCTCGACCGGTCGCGCTCCGGTCCGGGCTCCTCCGGGCAGGGCCGCAGGACGAAGTGCTCCCCCGACCGGGCCTCCCGCACCAGCCACGATCGACCGCCCAGGCGGCGCACCGGCTCCAGGCCGTCCTCCGGCGGGAGCCGCGGAGGCGTGTCCTCGATCCGCGTGCCGGGGAGGGGGCCCGCCCCGTCGTCCCGGACGGCCGCGGCGAGCCGCGCCCGGGCGGAGACTGTCGGGGCCCGGGAGGGCTCGTGGTGGCCGCCGTGCGCGGCGGGGCGCTGCTCCATGCCCCCAGCATGCCCGCCCGTCGCCCCGGGCCGTGGGCGCCGTCCACAGCCCCCGTCCGGCGCGCGTTGTCCCCGCCGCGCGATAGGCTGGGGACATGTCCATCTGCTTCGAACGGCTCGGCTTCGACCCGCACCTCGTCGACTACCGCTCGGCGCTCGAGCTGCAGAAGAACGTGCACCGGGAGGTCGTCGCGGGCGAGCGGGACAACACCGTGCTGCTGCTGGAGCACCCCCCGGTCTACACGGCTGGACGGCGCGCCGAGCCCCACGAGTACCCCACCGACGGGACCGAGGTCGTGGAGATCGGACGCGGGGGCAAGCTCACCTACCACGGCCCGGGGATGCTCGTGGGCTATCCCGTCGTCCGGCTGACCACGCCCATCGACGTCGTGCGCTTCGTGCGCCTGCTCGAGGAGATCATCATCGCTGTCATCGCGGACCTCGGGGTGGAGGCCACCACCGTGGCGGGACGCTCCGGGGCCTGGGTGCTCGCGGACGAGCACGGGCCGGACCGCAAGATCGCCGCCATCGGCGTGCAGGTCTCCAAGCGGGCCACCATGCACGGCTTCGCCCTGAACTGCTCCAACGACCTGCGGCCGTTCGGCAGGATCATCCCCTGCGGCATCACGGACGCCTCCGTCACGAGCCTCTCGCAGGAGACGGGCCGGCTCGTGACCCCGGAGACGGTGGTCGCGTGCGTGGAGCAGGAAATATCCGCCCGCCGGGACGAGTTGTGCGAACAGTTCGTCCCGTCAGGGACCCCGGGTCCGCTGCCCTGGCCCACCGCCGTCAGCTGACCTGCGCCGCCCCCGGGACCGCCGGGACCGTGAGCGCACCACCGTCGACATCTCGACAAGGAGACCGACCATGACCGTTGCCCCCGAGGGCCGCCGCCTGCTGCGCGTCGAGGCGCGCAACGCCGAGACGCCGATCGAGAAGAAGCCGTCCTGGCTGAAGAACACCGCACGGATGGGCCCCGAGTTCCAGGAGCTGAAGTCGCTGGCCCGCGGCAAGGGCCTGCACACCGTGTGCGAGGAGGCGGGCTGTCCCAACATCTACGAGTGCTGGGAGGACCGGGAGGCCACGTTCCTGATCGGCGGATCCAAGTGCACCCGCCGCTGCGACTTCTGCGACATCGCCACCGGCAAGCCGGACCTGCTGGACGTCACCGAGCCCCGCAAGGTGGCCGAGTCCGTCAAGGAGCTGGGCCTGCGCTACGCGACCGTGACGGGCGTGGCCCGTGACGACCTCGACGACGGCGGCGCCTGGCTCTACGCGGAGACCATCCGCGCGATCCACACGCTGAACCCGAACACCGGTGTGGAGATCCTGATCCCCGACTTCCAGGGCAAGCCGGACCGGCTGCAGCAGGTCATCGACGCCGCGCCGGAGGTCTTCGCGCACAACGTCGAGACGGTCCCGCGCATCTTCCGCCAGATCCGGCCCGCGTTCACCTACGAGCGCTCCCTGGACGTCATCACCCAGGGCAAGGACGCCGGGATGATCACCAAGTCCAACCTCATCCTCGGCATGGGCGAGACGAACCAGGAGATCTACGAGGCGCTGTGCGACCTCAACGACGCCGGGTGCGACATCATCACGCTCACCCAGTACCTGCGCCCTTCCCCGCTGTTCCACCCGATCGACCGGTGGGTCAAGCCCGAGGAGTTCGTGGAGCTCTCCGAGATGGCCGAGGAGATCGGCTTCCTGGGCGTCATGGCCGGCCCCATGGTCCGCTCCTCCTACCGCGCCGGCCGGCTGTGGGCCCGCGCCATGGAGAAGTCGGGCCGGGCGATCCCGGAGCACCTGGCGCACATCGAGGACACCGGCAGCGCCTCCCAGGAGGCCTCCTCGCTCGTCCAGCGACTCCGCTGAGGTCCGGCGGGGCGCGGCCCCGCCCACCCGCTAAACTGGAGGACGGACCACGGCCGGGCGCCCTGACGCCCTGACGCCGCGGGTCCCCCGGAACACCGCCACCGCACCACAGGACGAGGTCTCACCGTGTCACCTTCCCACGCCAAGTCGCGCCCCGCGTCGCGATCCACCTCCCCCGGGAAGCCGGCGGGCAAGCCGGCCGGGAAGCCCACCCGGGCGCAGAAGCGCGAGGCGAAGAAGCAGCGGAAGGCGACCAAGGGACCTGGGTTCCTCGGCCAGATCAAGCAGGTCTTCAAGATGACCCGCGAGGTCGAGCCCAACATCGGCTGGTGGATGCTGCTGATCGGCCTCGGGGTGCTGCTGGTCTTCCTGCTCATCGGCGCGCTCCTCGGCAACTGGATCACCGGGCTGCTCATCGGCCTGCCGTTCGCCCTGCTGGCCGCCTCCTTCTACCTGTCCCGGCGGGCCGAGCGCGCCGCGTTCGCCCGGATCGAGGACCAGCCCGGGGCCGCCGGCGCCGCGCTGTCCGCGCTGCGTCGCGGCTGGATCGTGGAGGACCAGCCGGCCGCCATGGACCCGCGCACCCGCGACCTCATCTTCCGGGCCATCGGCCGGCCCGGGGTGGTCCTCGTGACCGAGGGCCCCGCGGGGCGGGTCGACAAGCTCGTCGCCAAGGAGCGCCGCCGGATCGGCCCCGTGATCCAGAACGTGCCGATCCACGTCATCAAGACCGGCAAGGGCGAGGGGCAGGTCCCGCTGCGGGAGCTGTCCAAGCGGATGAAGAAGCTCGACAAGAAGCTCACCCAGCAGGAGGTGCAGACCGTGCACAAGCGGATCAGCACCCTGGGCAACCGCCTGCCGATCCCCAAGGGCGTGGACCCGATGCGCGCCCGCCCGGACCGCCGGGCCATGCGCGGCCGCTGAGCCGCAGGCCCCGCGACACGCACCACGACACGCACGGAGCCCCCCGCCTTCCTCGGAAGGCGGGGGGCTCCGTCGTCGTGGTGCCGGGTGCCGGGTGCCGCGCCCGGCGCTGCGCTCAGCGCGTGCGGACGAGGATCGTCTCCGCCGCCCGGTCGTGCAGGCCGCGCTGGTCCGGGTCGAACACGACCGCCGGGATCACGAGGCACAGCAGGAGGGAGCGGACCGCGGCGCGGGCGAACCCCGCCGGGCGACCCGCCAGCGCCTGCACCTGGAGGCCCAGGAGCAGGTGCCCGGGGGTGTGACCGGTCGCGCCGACCAGCAGCACGTTGAGCACGAACAGGAACGCCAGGGTCATCAGGCCCTGCTCGTTCCACTGGGGCACGAGCCACTCGGCGAGGCCCCAGCACAGGAACCAGTCCACCACCAGGGCCACGATCCGCCGCCCCACGCGTCCCACGGAGCCCGGCCCGTGCTCCGGTCGCCCGAGGCGCTGCCCCGGGTACTGCTGCCGGCCGGTCCCCGGTCCCTCGAGCCACGAGCCCACGTCACGTCTGTCGATCATCCCCTCAGGGTATCGGGGCGGGACTCCCCTAGACTGACGGGAGACCGTGGCTCCCCGGCGGTCCTCCGCGTAACACCGAGGAAACACCCGGGACACGGGGCCTTAATGCCCGGTCCGTAGCGTTGGCCCCGGAAACGGACGCCGCACGAGCATTCCCGGCACGGCGGTCCAGCCCACCTAACAAGGAGAACAGCACATGTTCCAGACACCCGAGGAAGTCCTCACGTTCATCAAGGACGAGGAGATCGTCTTCGTCGACGTCCGGTTCACGGACATGCCCGGCGTGCAGCAGCACTTCAACCTCCCCGCCAAGTCCGTGGACGACGACTTCTTCGAGCACGGGCAGCTGTTCGACGGCTCCTCCATCCGGGGCTTCCAGGGCATCGCCGAGTCCGACATGCAGCTCATCCCGGACCCGACGTCGGCCTTCGTGGACCCGTTCCGCGTCGAGAAGACCCTCGTGGTCACCTGCTCGATCGTGAACCCCCGCACCGGGGAGCCCTACCACCGCGACCCCCGCGGCGTCGCCGAGCGCGCCGAGGCGTACATGGCGTCGACCGGCATCGCGGACGTCGCCAACTTCGCCTCCGAGGCCGAGTTCTTCATCTTCGAGGACGTCCGCTACGACATCCAGCCGCAGGGCTCCTTCTACGCCATCGACTCCGACGAGGCCGCCTGGAACACCGGGCGCAAGGAGGAGGGCGGCAACCTGGGCAACAAGACCGCCACCAAGGGCGGCTACTTCCCGGTCTCCCCGGTCGACAAGCAGGCCGACCTGCGCGACGCGATGTGCGTGGCCCTGGACGAGGTGGGCCTCGAGGTCGAGCGCTCCCACCACGAGGTGGGCGCTCCCGGCCAGGCCGAGATCAACTACAAGTTCAGCACCCTCACCCGGGCGGCCGACGACCTGCAGAAGTTCAAGTACGTCATCAAGAACACCGCGGACGCCTTCGGCAAGTCGGCCACGTTCATGCCCAAGCCCGTCTACAACGACAACGGCTCCGGGATGCACTGCCACCAGTCCCTGTGGAAGGGCAGCGAGCCGCTGTTCTACGACGAGAAGGGCTACGCGGGCCTGTCCGACATCGCCCGCTGGTACATCGGCGGCCTCCTGGAGCACTCCTCGGCCGTGCTGGCCTTCACCAACCCGACGGTGAACTCCTACCGCCGCCTGGTCAAGGGCTTCGAGGCGCCGGTCAACATGGTGTACTCGCAGGGCAACCGCTCCGCCGGCATCCGCATCCCGATCACGGGCACCAACCCGAAGGCCAAGCGCCTCGAGTTCCGCGCCCCGGACCCCTCGTGCAACCCGTACCTGGCGTTCGCCGCCCAGCTGATGGCGGGCCTCGACGGCATCCGCAACCGCATCGAGCCGGCCGACCCGATCGACAAGGACCTCTACGAGCTGCCCGCCGAGGAGGCCAAGGACATCAAGAAGGCCCCGGCCTCGCTCGAGGAGGCGCTGCTGGCCCTCGAGGCGGACCACGAGTTCCTGCTCGCCGGTGACGTCTTCACCGAGGACACCATCCAGTCCTGGATCGAGTACAAGCGCGAGTTCGAGCTCAAGCCGCTGTCCGTGGTCCCGCACCCGCTGGAGTTCTCGATGTACTACGGCGTCTGATCCGCACGGATCGACCGCTTTTCACGGGGAAGGCCCCGGACCCCTCGCGGGGGTCCGGGGCCTTCCCCGTGCCGCCGACAGTCCGACGACGACACCGTCGGTGGCCGCCAGCCGTCTGTGACAGGCGTCGGTGGCCGCCGTCAGTGCCCGTAGAAGAGCCGCTCGAACACGGCCCGGGCCTTGCGGGTGGTGCGCAGGTAGTCCTCCTCGAGCCGGCCGGCGCCACCGTGGGAGTACCCGCACCAGCGGGCCACCGCCTCGAGGTCGGCCCGCTTGGCGGGCAGGGCGTCGGAGCGGCGCCCGGTCCGCAGGACGTTGCCGTTGCGCACCGCCGTGGCCAGCCGCCACGCGGCGGACAGGGCCACGGCGTCCTCGGCGCTCACGAGACCGGCCTCCTCGGCGGCGTGCAGGGCCCGCAGGGTGCTCGTGGTCCGCAGCCCCTGGATCCGGTGCCCGTGCTGGAGCTGCAGCGTCTGGACGAGCCACTCGACGTCCGAGAGCCCCCCGCGGCCCAGCTTCAGGTGCCGGGCCGGGTCCGCGCCGCGCGGCATTCGCTCGTTCTCCACGCGGGCCTTCATCCGCCGGATCTCCAGCAGCTGGCGCTCCGTGAACTCCGCCGGGTACCGCAGCGGGTCCACGACCCGCCGGAACGCGTCGGCCAGCTCGTCGCTGCCGGCCAGGGGCAGCGCCCGGGTGAGCGCCTGGAACTCCCAGGTCTGCGCCCACCGGGCGTAGTACTCGGCGTAGGACTCGACGGAGCGCACCATGGGCCCCTGCTTGCCCTCGGGGCGCAGGTCGTTGTCGATCTCCAGCACGCGCTCCGCCACGATGGGCGGCGTGCAGGGCGCCTTGAGCAGCTGCACCATCCGCTGCAGCAGGGTCTCGGCCTGCTCCCGGGCCGCGGCGGGGTCCGCGTCCCCCACCGGGGCGTAGACGTACATGACGTCGGCGTCGGAGCCGTAGCCGATCTCCCGCCCGCCCTGCCGGCCCATCGCGACGACGAGGACGTCGGCGAGCCGGCCGGCGCGGTCGTAGACCTCCCGCTCGGCCACGTGCAGGGCGCCCAGGACGCAGACCCGGTCGATGTCGGACAGCGCCGCCACGACCTGCTCGACGTCGAGCAGCCCGGAGGTGTCCGCGAGCGCCACGCGCAGCTCCTCGCGGCGGCGGATGAGGCGGATCATCCGCACGGCCTCCCCGGGGTCGGGGTGGCGGGCCATCTGGGCGCGGATCTCGCTCCACAGCGTCTCGAAGGACACCGGGCACAGCTCGTCGTCCTGGCCGAGCCAGGCGGTCGCCTCCGGAGAGTTCTCCAGCAGGTCGGTGACGTACCGGGAGCTGGAGAGGATCTGGCACAGGCGTTCGGCGGCGGCGTTCGAGTCGCGGAGCAGGCGCAGGAACCATGGGGTGGTCCCGAGGGACTCGGAGAGCCGCCGGAAGCCCAGCAGCCCGGCGTCGGCGTCGACGCCGTCGGCCAGCCAGGCCAGGAGCACGGGCAGCAGGGTGCGCAGGATCTCGGCCCGCCGGCTGACGCCGCGGGTGAGCGCCTCGATGTGGCGCACGGCGGCCTTCGGGTCCCGGTAGCCGAGCGCGGCGAGCCGGTCCCGCACCGACTCCGCCGAGAGCTGGGTGTCGGTCTCGGGCAGGTGGGCGAGCGCGGCCAGCAGCGGCCGGTAGAAGATCCGCTCGTGCATCCCCCGGACGCTGCGCTTGACCTTGCGCCACTCCTCGAGCAGCGAGTCGCCGGAGGGGCGGGCGGTGTCCGCGGCGCCGCGCAGGGAGCGGGCGATGACCGTGAGCTCCTGCTCGCCCCGCGGCATGAGGTGGGTGCGGCGAAGCCGGAACAGCTGGATGCGGTGCTCCAGGAGGCGCAGCCAGCGGTAGTGGGCGGAGAACTGCTCGCTGTCCCGGCGGCCGATGTACCCGCCCTCGGAGAGCGCGGCCAGGGACTCGGTCGTGGCCTGGGTCCGGACCCGCTCGTCCGTGCGCCCGTGCACCAGCTGGAGGAGCTGGACGGTGAACTCGACGTCGCGCAGCCCGCCGGGGCCCAGCTTGATCTGGCGCTCGCCCTCGGCGGCCGGGATGTTGTCGGTGACCCGCCGGCGCATGGCCTGCACGGACTCGACGAAGCCCTCGCGCCCGGAGCTGCGCCACACGAAAGGCTCGATGGCCTTGCGGTAGGCCGCCCCGAGCTCCGGGTCCCCGGCCACGGGCCGGGCCTTGAGCAGGGCCTGGAACTCCCAGGACTCGGCCCACCGCTCGTAGTAGCGCACGTGCGAGTCCAGGGTGCGCACGAGCGGCCCGTCCTTGCCCTCGGGCCGGAGGTTGGCGTCCACCTCCCACAGCGGGGGCTCCGCGCCGCGGGCCATGAGCGCCCGGGCGGTGCCCGTGGCGAGGGCCGTGGCGATGACGGTGGCCTCCGCCCCGTCCAGGGGCTCCGCGCCTTCCGGGTCCTCGACGGCCATGACGTGGACGACGTCGACGTCGGAGATGTAGTTGAGCTCCCGGGCGCCGCACTTGCCCATCCCGATCACGGCGAGCCGCACCCGGTCGACGGTCTCGGGGGCCCAGGTCCCCGCCGCCTCCGCCCGGGAGACGGCGAGCGCCCCCTCGAGGGCCGCGGCGGCCAGGTCGGCGAGCTGGCGGCCCACCGCGGGCATGTGGTCGGCGGGGTAGAGGGCCCCGACGTCCCGGATCGCGATGCGCGTCAGCTCCCGACGGTAGGCCGCGCGCAGGGCGCTGCAGGCGGCGTCACCGGTCCCGGAGGCCACCGGGGTCCGCGCGGCGGGGTCCGCGCCGACCGCCGTCAGCAGCGCGTCGCGGAACTGCTCGCCGGGGATCTCCGCCGGCTCGGCGGCGGCGGGCTCCGCGAGCAGGTCCAGGTGCTCGGGGCGCCGGAGCAGGAACTCCCCGAGCGCCTCGGAGGAGCCCAGGAGCCGGAACATGGCCTCGGAGGCCTCCGGGCCGGCGTTGATCCGCTCGGCGAGCTCCGGGGAGCCCTCGAGGAGCCGGACGGTGAGCCGCAGGGCGACGTCGGGCGAGGCCGCCAGGGCCAGACCCTCCAGCAGCCGGTCGAGGTCGACCTCGGCGAGCTCCGGGAAGCCGAGCCAGCGCTGGGCGTTGCCCGTGTCCGCGAAGCCGACCTTGATGAGACGGCCGGACGGGACGGTGCCCGCCGGGGCCGCGGACTGGGGAGGGTGTGTCATGGGACGGTCCGTCCGGGGTCAGAGGATGCCGAGGTTGTTCTTGAGCTCGAAGTGCGTGACGACCCGGCGGTAGTCGTTCCAGTCGCGGCGCTTGTTGCGCAGGAAGTAGTCGTAGACCTGCTCCCCGAGCAGCTCGGCCATGAACTCCGACTCCTCGGTCTCCCGGATGGCGTCGTACAGGCTCGAGGGCAGCGGGTTGTGGCCGAGGGCGCGGCGCTCCGCGGAGCTCATCGCCGCGACGTCGTCCAGCTCCACGGGCGGGAGCTCGTACTCGTTCTCGATGCCCCGCAGACCCGCGGCCAGCAGCGCGGCGTAGGAGAGGTAGGGGTTCGTGGCGGAGTCGATGCCGCGGTACTCGATGCGCGCGGCCTGCACCTTGTCCGGCTTGGACAGCGGCACCCGCACGAGCGCGGAGCGGTTGTTGTGGCCCCAGGACTGGTAGGAGGGGGCCTCTCCCCCGCCCCACAGCCGCTTGTAGGAGTTGACGAACTGGTTGGTCACCGACGTGAACTCGGGGGCGTGCCGCAGGATGCCGGCGATGAAGTGCCCGGCCGTGCGGGAGAGGCGGAACTCGGACCCGGCCTCGAAGAAGGCGTTGGTGTCCCCCTCGAAGAGCGAGAAGTGGGTGTGCATGCCGGAGCCGGGGTGCTCGGTGAACGGCTTGGGCATGAAGGTCGCGTACAGCCCCTGCGAGAGCGCGACCTCCTTGATGACCGTGCGGAACGTCATGATGTTGTCGGCCGTCTGCAGGGCGTCGGCGTAGCGCAGGTCGATCTCGTTCTGCCCGGGGCCGGCCTCGTGGTGGGAGAACTCGACCGAGATCCCGACGGCCTCCAGCATGTTCACGGCCTTGCGCCGGAAGTCCTGCACCACGCCGCCCGGCACGTGGTCGAAGTACCCCTCGTGGTCCACGGGCGTGGGCCGGCCCTCGGCGTCGAGGTCCGCGGACTTCAGCAGGTAGAACTCGATCTCCGGCGCCGTGTAGCAGGTGAAACCCATGTCCGAGGCCTTCTCCAGGACCCGCTTGAGCACCCCGCGCGGGTCCGAGGAGGAGGGCTCGCCGTCCGGGGTGAGGATGTTGCAGAACATCCGGGCGGTGGGCTCCGTCTCGCTGCGCCAGGGCAGGATCTGGAACGTGGACGGGTCCGGCTGCAGGAGCATGTCCGCCTCGGAGACCCGCGACAGGCCCTCGATGGAGGAGCCGTCGAAGCCGAGCCCCTCCTCGAAGGCCGCCTCGACCTCGGCGGGGGCCAGGGCCACCGACTTGAGGCTCCCGACGACGTCCGTGAACCACATGCGCACGAAGCGCACGTCGCGCTCCTCGATGGTCCTGAGGACGAACTCCTGCTGACGGTCCATGGTTGTCTTCCTCGTCTTCCTGCCCGGGAGTGCTGTGCCGCCCGGGCACGCCTGCTGTCCCGCCCACTCTAACGCGCTGTCCCGCCGCGCCCGCCGGACCGGACGGCGCGGACGGGCGCGCCCGATAGGGTGGGGCCATGACCCAGGAGACACCCCGTCCGGCACCGGGCGCGCTGGACGTGCGCCGGGTGCGCACGCACCACCTGCGCGAGGCCAAGCGCCGTGACGAGAAGTTCACGATGCTCACGTGCTACGACGCCCTGACGGCGGCGATCTTCGACGCGGCCGGCGTCGACTCGCTGCTGGTCGGGGACTCCGCGGGCAACAACGTCCTGGGCCACTCCAGCACCCTGCCCGTCACCGTGGACGAGCTGCTGCCGATGTGCCGTGCCGTGTCCGGCGCCGTCGAGCGCGCGTTCGTGGTGGTGGACCTGCCCTTCGGCTCCTACGAGGCCTCCCCCGAGCAGGCGGTGGCCACCGCGGTGCGCTTCCTCAAGGAGGGCGGCGCGCACGCGGTGAAGCTCGAGGGCGGGGCGTGGTTCGCCCCCCACGTCCGGGCCATGGTCCAGGCCGGGGTGCCCGTCGTGGCCCACATCGGCTTCACCCCGCAGAGCGAGCACGCCCTGGGCGGGTACCGGGTGCAGGGGCGCGGCGACGCCGCGCGCACGCTCGTGGAGGACGCCCGCGCCCTCGAGGCCGCCGGGGCCTTCTGCCTGGTGATGGAGATGGTCCCGGCGGAGGCCGCCGCGGCCGTGGACGCCGCCCTGGAGATCCCGACCGTGGGCATCGGGGCCGGGCCCGCGACCACCGGCCAGGTGCTCGTGTGGCAGGACATGCTGGGGCTGCGCCGGGGCCGGATGCCGCGCTTCGTCCGGCAGTACGCGGACCTGCACGGGGTGGTCTCCGACGCCGTGGGCCGCTACGTCGAGGACGTGCGCTCGGGGGCCTTCCCGGCCCCGGAGCACGGCTTCTGAGCCGCCGCGCCCGGCGCACCGTTCCGGGGCGCCCCGGCCGTCGGGGTGCTGCGCCCGCGGCGGATCAGCCCTCCTCGAAGGCGCGGTCCTCCTCGTCCCACTGCCGGGTGCGCTCCGCGGCGAGCTTCAGCGCGTTCTGCGCCTCCTCGCGCGTGGCGTAGGGCCCGAGCAGCTTGCGGTAGTCCGACTGCGGGCCCTCCTCGACCTGGTGGGTGTAGGTGTTGAACCAGTACTCGGCCATGACCTCTCCTCTCGACGGCCGCCGGGCCCCGGTGACCGGACCGGCCCCGTGCCCGGCGCGCTAGGGTAGATCCTAGGCCCGGACCGGCCCGGACGGGGCCGGCCCACCCGATCCAGGAGGTCCAGACCCCCGTGCCCACGCACAACCTCACCGCTCCCGCCCCCGGCGGCACCGCCCCCGTCGGCGCCCTCGCCCCCGGCGCCGTGACCCCCGGCCGGCCCGTGCCGGCGTCCATCCCCCGCCCCGAGTACGTGGGCCGGGCGGAGCCGGACGAGGGCCGCGGCGGCAACGTCTACACCCCGGACGAGATCGAGCTCATCCGCGCGGCGGGCCGGATCGCGGCGCGCGCCCTGCAGGAGGCCGGCCGGGCCGCCGTGCCCGGCACGACCACGGACGAGCTCGACCGGATCGCCCACGAGTACCTGTGCGACCACGGGGCCTACCCCTCCTGCCTGGGGTACCGGGGCTTCCCCAAGTCCATCTGCACGTCCCTCAACGAGGTGATCTGCCACGGCATCCCCGACTCCACGGTGCTGGAGGAGGGCGACATCATCAACCTGGACGTCACGGCCTACAAGGACGGCTTTCACGGCGACACCAACCGGATGTTCCTGGTGGGCGAGGTCGACGAGCAGTCCCGCCTGCTGGTCGAGCGCACCGAGGAGGCCCTCAACCGGGCCGTCAAGGCCGTCCGCCCGGGCCGGGAGATCAACGTCATCGGCCGCGTCATCGAGAAGTACGCCCGGCGCTTCGACTACGGCGTGGTGCGGGACTTCACCGGCCACGGGGTGGGCCGGGAGTTCCACTCCGGGCTGATCGTCCCCCACTACGACGCCGCGCCGTCCTACTCCACCCCGATGGTCCCGGGCATGGTCTTCACGATCGAGCCCATGCTGACCCTGGGCACGATCCAGTGGGAGCAGTGGGACGACGACTGGACCGTGACCACGCGCGACCGGCGGCGCAGCGCGCAGTTCGAGCACACCATGGCCGTCACCGAGGACGGGGCGGACGTCCTCACCCTTCCGTAGGCCCTGCCGTAGACTGCCCACTGATCATCCGACCACGGCCCCACGAGAGGACCGCCCCATGACCACACCAGACCGCGACGTCGCCGCCGTCCCGAACCGCCGCGTCATCGGCATCGACTTCGGCGGCACCGGGACCAAGGGCGGGATCGTGGACCTCGACACGGGCGAGCTCGTCGGCGAGCGCTTCCGGATCGCCACGCCCCGCCCGGCCACCCCCGAGAAGGTCGCGGAGGTGATGCAGCAGATCGTCGCGGAGCTGCAGTCCCGTCCCGAGGCTCCCGCTCCCGACTCGCCCGTGGGCATCGTCTTCCCGGCGATCATCAAGGAGGGCGTGGCCCTGTCCGCGGCGAACATCGACAAGTCCTGGATCGGCACGGACGTCGACGGCCTCATGACCGAACGGCTCGGCCGTCCGGTCGAGGCCCTCAACGACGCCGACGCCGCGGGGCTGGCCGAGGCCGTCTACGGCGCCGGACGGGGCGTCAAGGGTCTGGTCATCGTGATCACCCTGGGCACCGGGATCGGCTCCGCCCTGATCCTCAACGGCAAGCTCGTCCCGAACGCCGAGCTGGGGCACCTGGAGATCGACGGCCACGACGCCGAGACGAAGGCGTCCGCCGCCGCGCGCGAGCGCGAGGACATGCCGTGGAAGAAGTGGGCGACCACCCGCCTGCAGCGCTACTTCAGCCACGTGGAGTTCCTGTTCTCGCCCAACCTGTTCGTGGTCGGCGGCGGGGTGTCGAAGAAGGCGGAGAAGTTCCTCCCCTTCATCGAGCTGCGCACGCCCGTGAAGGTCGCCGAGCTCCGCAACAACGCCGGGATCGTGGGCGCCGCCCTGTGGGCCGGCATCCCGCACGCGCCCGAGAGCTGAGCCCGGTCCGACGACGACGCCCGGTCACCTCCGCGAGGAGGTGACCGGGCGTCGTCGTGACCGGGCGGGAACGATCCGGCCGGGGGCAGAAAAAAACCCGCCGGGGGCCGCGGCTTCCCCTCCGCAGCCCCCGGCGGGAGCTTGTTGTGGACCCCACTCTACGGTCCTCATCCGGCCTGCGGCAAGGGACACGCCGGGACGTGGCGGCCGGAGCCGGTGCACCGCACGGGCGGGTCGTCAGAGCAGCCTCGGCTGGGACACGCCCTCGAGGCCCTTGCCCCGCGGCCGCCGGCCGCTGCGCTTCCGGGCGGCGCCGATGGGCTCCACGGTGGCGGGGATGGTCTGCTGCCCGGTCTGCTCGGCCTGCTGCCGGCGCAGGAGGTCGATCGCCTCCTCGAAGTCCCCCAGGCCGTCGAAGGCCTGGTAGACGCTGGCGAAGCGCAGGTACGCCACGACGTCCAGCCGGCGGAGCGGGGCCAGGATCGCGAGCCCCACCTCGTGCGCCTCGATCTCCGCGGCGCCCAGCGCCCGGATCGTCTCCTCGACCTCCTGGGCGAGCATCGCGAGGTCGTCCTCGCTCACCGGCCGCCCCTGGCAGGCCTTGCGCACCCCGTTGACGATCTTCTGCCGGTCGAAGGGCTCGGTGACGCCCGAGCGCTTGATGACCGAGATGGTCGTGGTCTCGAGCGTGGTGAAGCGCCGGCCGCACTCGGAGCACTGGCGGCGGCGGCGGATCGCCGTCCCGTCGTCCGTGGTGCGGCTGTCGACGACGCGGGAGTCGGTGTGACGGCAGAACGGGCAGTGCACGGTCGGATCAGCTCCCGGTGCGGATCGTGATGGCCCGGCCGTGCGCGGGCAGGTCCTCGGAGCGCGCGACGGCCACGATGTCCTCCCCGATCACGGCGAGCGCGTCCTGGGTGTACTCGACGATCTGCACCGCCTTCATGAAGGCGGTGGTGGACAGGCCCTGGGCGTGCACCGCCGTCCCGCCCGTGGGCAGCACGTGGTTCGAGCCCGCCGCGTAGTCGCCGAGCGGGACGGGGCTGTAGGGCCCCAGGAAGATCGCCCCCGCGTTGCGCACCCGGGCGGCCACCTCATGCGGGTCGGCGGTGTGGATCTCGAGGTGCTCGGCGGCGTAGGCGTCGGCCACGGCGATCGAGGAGTCGAGGTCGTCGGTGAGCACGATCCCGGACTGCGGCCCGGACAGGGCGGTGGTGATCCGCTCCCGGTGCTTCGCCTCGGGGACCTGGACGGCGAGCTCCGCGGCGACCCGCTCGGCGAGCTCGGGCGAGTGGGTGATCAGCACCGCGCCGGCGGCGGGGTCGTGCTCGGCCTGGGAGATGAGGTCGGCGGCCACGTAGGCCGGCACGGCGGTGTCGTCGGCCAGCACGGCGATCTCGGTGGTCCCCGCCTCGGCGTCCACGCCGACCACGGAGCGGAGCAGGCGCTTGGCGGTGGCGACGTAGACGTTGCCCGGACCGGTCACGGTGTCGACCGGCTCGAGGACGTCGTCGCCGTCCGTGACCCCGTGGGCCATGGCGGCCAGCGACTGGGCGCCGCCGATGGCCCAGACCTCGTCCACCCCGAGCAGCCCCGCGGCCGCGAGGATCGTGGGGTGCGGCAGGCCCCCGAACTCCTTCTGCGGCGGGCTGCACAGCACCACGGAGCCGACCCCGGCCGCCTGGGCCGGGACGACGTTCATGACCACGGACGAGGGGTAGACGGCCAGCCCGCCGGGCACGTAGAGCCCCGCCCGGCGCAGGGGCGTCCATCGGTGCACGAGCACGGCGCCGGGCGCGACCTCGACGCGGGCGTCGGCCGGGCGCTGCGCCTGCGCGAAGGCCCGGGTGCGCTCGATGGCGGTCTCCAGGCCCCGGCGCACGGCCGGGTCCAGCTCGTCGACCGCCCGCCGGATCTCCGCCGGGTCGACGCGCAGCCGGTCCTGGGCCACGCCGTCGAAGCGCTGCGCGTAGCGGCGCAGGGCGACGGCGCCCTCGGTGCGGACCGCGGCGATGATCTCCTCCACGGCCTGCTGCGCCGAGGCGAGCGACGTGGAGCTCTGCCGGGGCACTGCCGCCCGCAGCTCGGACCAGGACAGGTGCCGGCCGCGCAGGTCGATCGTTCGCAGGACGGGAGTCGTGGTCGTCTCAGCAGTAGTCACGCTCTCCATGGTATTCCACCGCGGCGCCCGGCCGGGTGCCGGGCCTTGCGCTCAGCCGCCCGGTGGGCTACACCTCCAGGCAGGTCGGGCCGAGCAGCACCTTGAGGTCCCCGAACAGCGCCGGTGAGGGGTTCACCCGCAGATCGGGGCCCAGGCGCAGGACCTGCACCTTCTGGCGGGTCTCGAGGTGGATGCGCACCTCGGAGTCCCCGCGGTGGTTGCGCAGCACCGCGCCGATCTCCTTGACCGTCTCCTCCGTGGCGCGGAACTCGGGCAGGGCGATCAGCACGGGGCCGCTGTGCCCGTCCGCCGAGAGCTCCGGCACGGTGAGCTCCTGCGCGGAGATCGTCACCGACCCGTCGTCCCGGCGCTGCAGCCGGCCCTTGATCACGCAGATGAGGTCCTCCGCGAGCACGCCCGCGATGGGGGCGTAGGCCTTGCCGAAGAACATGATCTCGATCGAGCCCGTCCGGTCCTCGAGCTCCACCCGCGCGTAGGCGTTGCCCGAGGTCTTGGCGATCCGCCGGGACAGGGAGGTGATCATGCCCGCCACGGTCACCACGGCGCCGTCGGGCCGGCCGTCCTCGCCGAGCAGCGGCTGGATCGAGGTGTCGGCGTACTGCCCGAGCGCCTCGTCGAGGCCGCGCAGCGGGTGGTCGGAGACGTACAGGCCGAGCATCTCGCGCTCGAAGGCCAGCAGGTCCTTGCGCTCCCACTCGGGCACGTCCGGCACCGCGACGGTCAGCGACGTCGAGGGGTCCTCGTCGTCCAGCCCCATGCCCCCGAAGAGGTCGAACTGCCCGGCCGCCTCCTGGCGCTTGACGGCGACCGTGGCGTCCACGGCCTCCTCGTGGCAGAGCACGAGTCCGCGCCGGGTGTGGCCCAGCCGGTCGAAGGCGCCCGCCTTGACCAGGGACTCGATGGTGCGCTTGTTGCACACCACGGCGGGGACCTTCGCGAGGAAGTCGTTGAAGGAGGTGAAGGCGCCGTGCTCCTCCCGGGCCTCGACCATCGCGCTGACCACGTTGGCGCCCACGTTGCGCACCGCGCCCATCCCGAAGCGGATGTCGGTGCCCACCGGGGTGAAGTTCAGCGCGGACTCGTTGACGTCCGGGGGCAGCACGGTGATGCCCATCCGGCGGCACTCGGTGAGGTACAGGGCGAGCTTGTCCTTGTCGTCGCCCACCGAGGTGAGCAGCGCGGCCATGTACTCGGCCGGGTAGTGCGCCTTGAGGTAGGCCGTCCAGTAGGAGACGAGGCCGTAGGCGGCGGAGTGGGCCTTGTTGAACGCGTAGTCCGAGAAGGGCAGGAGGATGTCCCACAGGGCCTTGATCGCGGCCTCGGAGTAGCCGCGCTCCACCATGCCGCCGTGGAAGCCCTCGTACTGCTTGTCCAGCTCCGACTTCTTCTTCTTGCCCATGGCGCGGCGGAGGATGTCCGCCTGGCCGAGCGTGAACCCCGCGACCTTCTGGGCGATCGCCATGACCTGCTCCTGGTAGACGATCAGGCCGTAGGTCGTGTTGAGGATCTCCGCGAGCGGCTCCTCGAGCTCGGGGTGGATCGGGGTGATCTCCTGCTGGCCGGTCTTGCGCAGCGCGTAGTTCGTGTGCGAGTTCGCGCCCATGGGACCCGGGCGGTACAGCGCGATGACCGCGGAGATGTCCTCGAAGTTGTCGGGGCGCATGAGCTTGAGCAGCTGGCGCATGGGCCCGCCGTCGAGCTGGAACACCCCGAGGGTGTCGCCGCGGGCCAGCAGCTCGTAGGACTCGGCGTCGTCGAGCAGGAGGTTCTCCAGGTCGAGGACGAACCCGTCCTGGTTCAGCGTGATGTTCTCGATCGCGTCGGAGATGATCGTGAGGTTGCGCAGCCCCAGGAAGTCCATCTTGATCAGCCCGAGCCCCTCGGAGGTGGGGTAGTCGAACTGGGTGATGACCTGCCCGTCCTGCTCGCGGCGCATGATCGGGATGATGTCGATCAGCGGGTCCGAGGACATGATGACGCCCGCCGCGTGCACCCCCCACTGCCGCTTGAGCCCCTCGAGGCCCTCGGCGGTGTCGAAGATCTTCTTCGCCTCCGGGTCCTGGGCGAGGATCTCGCGCAGCTCGTCGGCCTCCCCGTAGCGCTTGGCGCTCTCGTCGTAGACGTCCTTGAGGGAGATGCCCTTGCCCATGACGTCCGGCGGCATGGCCTTGGTCAGCTTCTCCCCCATCGAGAAGGGGTAGCCGAGCACGCGCGAGGAGTCCTTGAGCGCCTGCTTGGCCTTGATGGTGCCGTAGGTGACGATCATGGCCACGCGCTCGTCGCCGTACTTCTCGGTGACGTAGTGGATCACCTCGGAGCGGCGGCGGTCGTCGAAGTCGACGTCGAAGTCGGGCATGGAGACGCGGTCCGGGTTGAGGAAGCGCTCGAAGATCAGGCCGTGCTCCAGAGGGTTCAGCTCGGTGATGCGCATGGCGTACGCGACCATCGAGCCGGCCCCGGAGCCGCGGCCCGGACCCACCCGGATCCCGTTGTTCTTGGCCCAGTTGATGAAGTCGGCCACCACCAGGAAGTACCCGGGGAAGCCCATCTGCAGGATGATGCCCTTCTCGTAGTCCGCCTGCCGCTGCACGTCCTCGGGGATCCCGCCGGGGAAGCGGTGGTGCAGGCCCCGCTGCACCTCCTCGACGAACCAGGACTCCTCGTCGTGGCCCTCGGGGGTCGGGAAGCGGGGCATGTAGTTCGCGGAGGTGTCGAACTCGACGTTGCACCGCTCCGCGATCTCCAGGGTGTTGTCGCACGCCTCGGGGAAGTCCCGGAACAGCTCCCGCATCTCCGCCGGGGACTTCAGGTAGAACTCGTCGGCGTCGAACTTGAACCGCTTCGGGTCCGCCAGCGTCGAGCCGGACTGCACGCACAGCAGGGCGGCGTGGGACTTCGCGTCCTCGGCGTGGGTGTAGTGCAGGTCGTTGGTGGCCACGAGCGGCAGCTGCAGGTCCTTGGCGAGCTTGAGCAGGTCGCCGGTGACCCGCTTCTCGATCCCCAGGCCGTGGTCCATGAGCTCGCAGTAGTAGTTCTCGGCGCCGAAGATGTCGCGGAACTCCGCCGCGGCCTGCCGCGCCTCCTGGTACTGGCCCAGGCGCAGGCGGGTCTGCACCTCGCCGGAGGGGCAGCCGGTGGTGGCGATGAGGCCCTTGCCGTAGGTGTTCAGCAGCTCGCGGTCCATGCGCGGCTTGTACAGCTGGCCCTCCAGGGACGCCAGGGACGAGGCGCGGAACAGGTTCTGCATGCCCTGGGTGGTCTCCGCGAGCAGCGTCATGTGCGTGTAGGCGCCGCCGCCCGAGACGTCGTCCCGGCCGCCGTCGGCGAACTTCACGCGGGTGCGGTCGGAGCGGGCGGTGCCCGGCGTCAGGTAGGCCTCCACGCCGATGATGGGCTTGATCCCCGCGTTGCGGGCCTTGTTCCAGAAGTCGAAGGCCCCGAAGACGAAGCCGTGGTCGGTCGTCGCCAGGGAGGACATCCCCAGTTCGTGGCAGGCCTCGAAGAGGTCGTCCAGGCGTGCCGCACCGTCGAGCATCGAGTACTCGGTGTGCACATGGAGGTGGGTGAAGCTGTTCTTGCCGGTCGCCGTCGTCACCCGACCAGTGTAGTGGTCCGCACCGACCGCTCCGCCCCGCCGGGGCCGTCCCGCGACGGCCGGCTCCCCCGGCCGGGGCCGCTCCGCCGGGTCAGGCGGGACCGCCGTCGCGCAGCGTCTCGAGGGCGAAGGAGAGGTCCGGCGGGTACGGGCTCTCGTACTCGACGGGCTCCCCCGTGCCGGGGTGCTCGAAGCCCAGGCGCTTGGCGTGCAGCCACTGCCGGGTGAGCCCGAGGCCGGCCGACAGCGCGGGGTCCGCGCCGTAGGTGAGGTCCCCGCAGCACGGGTGGCGCAGCGCGGAGAAGTGCACGCGGATCTGGTGGGTGCGGCCGGTCTCCAGGTGCACCTCCACGAGCGCCGCCCGGCCGAAGGCCTCCAGGACCTCGTAGTGGGTGATCGACGCGCGGCCGCCGTCGACCACGGCGAAGCGCCAGTCGTAGCCGGGGTGGCGCCCGATCGGCGCGTCGATCGTCCCGCGCAGCGGGTCCGGGAGGCCCTGCACCACCGTGTGGTAGACCTTCGTGACCGTCCGGTCCTTGAAGGCGCGCTTGAGCGCGGTGTACGCGCGCTCGGTGCGGGCCACGACCATCAGCCCGGACGTGCCGACGTCGAGCCGGTGCACCACACCGGCCCGTTCGGGGGCGCCGGAAGTGCTCACGGTGACGCCCGCGCCCGCCAGGGCCCCGACCACGGTCGGTCCCTTCCAGCCCGGCGAGGGGTGCGCGGCGACGCCGGGCGGCTTGTCGATCACCACGATGTCGTCGTCCAGGTGCACCACGCGGAAGTCCTCGACCAGCTGGGGCACGATCCGGGCCGGGTCCTCGGGGACGGGCACGTGCACGGTGAGGGTCTGCGAGGCCTCGACCCGGAAGGACTTGGCGACGGGCCGGTCGCGGTGCAGCACGCGGCCCTCGGCGCAGAGCACGGCGGCCGCGGAGCGGGAGAGCCCGGTGAGGGCGGCCACGGCGGCGTCCGCGCGCTGGCCCTCGAGCTCGGGCGGCACGGTGAAGCGCTCCTGCACGTGCTCCTCGGGCTCAGCCACGGGTGCCCTCCTCCTCCGGCGAGGCCTCGACCCGCTGCGCGTCCGGGGCGCCCGCGCCCGTGCGGGTGCCGTCGAGCTCCCGGCCGAGCAGCGTCAGGAGCACCACGAGGGAGACCCCCACGACCACCCCGCAGTCGGCGATGTTGAAGATCGCGAAGCGCGGCACGGCGATGAAGTCCACCACGTGGCCCATCCCCGAGCCGGGCTCCCGCAGGAGCCGGTCGGTCAGGTTGCCGAGGGCGCCGCCGAGGACGAGCCCCAGGGCCAGGGCCCACGCGGCCGAGCGGACACGGCGGAGGGTGAGCACGATGAGGACGGAGACGACCACCATGACCAGGGTGAAGACCCAGGTGATGTTCTCCCCCAGGGAGAACGCGGCGCCGGGGTTGCGGATGAACTGCCACCACAGCAGTCCCTCGACCACCGGCGTCCGCTGGCCGAGCTCCATGGTCGCGACGACCCACCACTTGGTGAGCTGGTCCGCGGCGTACACCAGCAGCGCGGCGGCCGCGGCGAGGAGGAGGACGCCCCGCGGGGTCCGGCGGTCGGGTGCTCCGGCGGGGACTTCGGGGGACTCGCTCATGCTCTCCTCGGGTGACGGGGCGGGGATCGGGCTCACCCCGGGGTGGCGGGGCGGCGGGGACGTCGGCCCCGTTCCATGGTGCCACGTCCGCCCGGGAGCCATCCGCCCCGGGGGCGCCCCTCCAGGGGCGGCCCGGGGCGGACGACGACGGAGGGACCGGCACGTGGCCGGTCCCTCCGCGGGGTGCGCGTCGCGGTGCGGCGGCTAGGCCTGCTCGGACCGGACCGGGGCGGCGGCGCCGTCCGCGGCCGGTGCGGGCTCGAGGGACGGGGTGGTGTCCAGGTCCTGCAGCTGGTCCTGGATGTACGCCTTGAGGTTGGTGCGGTAGTCCTGCTCGAAGGCGCGCAGCCCCGAGACGCGGGCCTGCAGCTCGGCCTGCTCCTCCTGGAGGGCCGTGAGGGTCTCCTCGCGCGTGCGCTGGGCGTCCGTGACGAGCTCCTCGGCCCGCTCGCGGGCCTCGCCGACGATCCGGTCCCGCTCGGCGGTGCCCTCGGCGACGTACTCGTCGTGCAGCTTCTGGGCCATCGCCAGGACTCCGGCCGCGGACTGCGCCGCGCCGGAGGTGGGCGCGGTCTCCGCGGGGACGGTCTCGGCGGCTCCGGTGCCGGCCGCGGCGGGCGAGGTCAGCTCCACCGCCTCCTGCGGCGCGCCGCCGGCGACCGGGGCGGGGGCCTCGACGGTCTCCCCAGCGGTCTCTCCGGCGGTGTCCTCGGCGACCGGCAGGCCGGGCTCGGAGACGGGCGACGGCGCGGAGTCCTTGGGCGCGACGGGCTGCCCGGCGGCCTCGAGCTGCTGCTTGAGGTCGGTGTTCTCCTGGTTCAGGCGGCGCAGCTCCACGACGATCTCGTCGAGGAAGTCGTCGACCTCGTCCTGGTCGTAGCCCTCCCGGAACTTGGTGGGCTGGAACCGCTTGTTGATGACGTCTTCGGGCGTCAGAGCCATGGGTGCATTCCTTCGTGGGCGGAGCGCGGGCACGGCCCGCGGCGGGGGATCCGTCCGACCGGGGCCGGGGCGGCGCGGTGGCCGGCGCCCGGTGGTCGTGCGGTTACAGCGTACAGGCCGGTCCCCGGCGGGCCGGGTCCGACAGGCACCGGGCCGGACCGGCACTGCGTCAGACCGGCACTGCGTCAGACCAGCATCGAGCCGATGATGCCCTGGACGATGCTGACGGCGAAGATGAGGATGAGGAACCCGAGGTCCAGCGACACCCCGCCGAAGCGCAGGGGCGGCACGATCCGCCGGAGCCACCGCATCGGCGGGTCGGTGACGGTGTACACGGCGGAGGCCCCGACGAGGGCGGCTCCGCGGGGCCGCCAGTTGCGGGCGAACATCTGCACCCAGTCGAGCACGAGGCGCGCGAGCAGCGCGACGTACACGAGGTGCAGTGCCAGGTACAGCACGGAGAGCAACAGGTCCATCGGTCCGCCTCAGTCCTCCTGGTGGTCGTCGGTCTCGTCCTCGCCGCCGGCGGGGTGCCCGACGACCTCCACGTAGGACGGGGTGAGCAGGAAGACCTTGCCGGTCACCCGTTCGATGGAGCCGTGCAGGGCGAAGACCAGGCCTGCGGAGAAGTCCACCAGGCGCTTGGCCTCGGCGTCGCCCATGTCGCTGACGTTCATGATGACGGGCGTGCCCTCGCGGAAGGCCTCGCCGATGGACTTCGCGTCGTTGTAGGAGCGGGGGTGGACCGTGGTGATCGTGCGCAAGGTCGAGCTGTCCTCTCGAGAGCTGGAGGGGGCGCGTTTGATGGGGGTGACCGGCGCCCGGTACTCGGCCGACCGGCGCGGCACGGCCACTGCGGTGGACTCGTGGGCGCGGGCCTCGCGCGGCTCCTCGCGGACCGCGGCGGTGGGCTGGTGCTCCTGGCGGGACGGCGTCGGCTCGTCGTAGTCCTCGTCCGTCTCGGCGAGGCCGAGATAGATCATGGTGCGGCGCAACGCTCCGGCCATGGTGCTCTCCTTGACTGTCTGTGCGGATATCGGCGGTGGGGGGAGTTCCGGGATCCTCGGACCGCCCTGCGCCCGTGGTGCTGCCCGGAACGCGGTACGGCCCTGGCCCCGCGGGGCCGTCCTCCAAGCTATCCTACGGGCGCCCGGGGCCCGAGGATATCGGAGCCGACGCGCACGTGCGTGGCTCCCCGGGCGACCGCCTCCTCGAGGTCCTGGCTCATCCCCGCGGACACGGCCGCGGCCTCCGGGAGGGACCGCCGCAGCCGCTGCGAGAGCTCCTGGAGGCGGTCGAAGGCGGGCCCCGGGGGCGCCCCCAGCGGGGCGACGGCCATGAGGCCCCCGGCCCGCAGGCCCTCGGTGCCGGCGATCTGCTCGGCGAGCCCGACGACGTCCTCGGGGCGGGCGCCGCCGCGGCGCTCCTCGGCGTCCAGGGACACCTGGACGAGGCACGTCAGGTCCTGCTCGGCGCACGGCCCGGGGGCCGCGTCCCCGGCCGCCACGGCCTCCCGGTGCCGCTGCACCGCCTTGCCGAGGGCCGTGACCAGGGAGGCCCGGTCCACGGAGTGCACCCACCCCGCGTAGCGCACCACCGACTTCGCCTTGTTGGACTGGAGCTGGCCCACGAAGTGCCAGGTGAGGGGTCCGTCCACGAGCCCGACCACCTCCCGCGCCTTGGCGGCGGCCTCCTGGTCCCGGTTCTCCCCCACGTCCCGGACGCCGAGCCGGTGCAGCCGGGCCACGTCCGCGGCCGGGAAGAACTTCGTCACGGCGACCAGCACGGGCTCCTCGGCCGCCCCGCTCCCCCGCGCCGCGGCCGCGATCCGGGCACGCACCCGGTCGAGGGACCGGGCGAGCTCCAGGGTCCGCGGATCGTCGCCGCCGGGGGCGGCGGCCGGGTCGGCGCTCACGCGGCGTCCTCCCCGCGGGGACCCGAGCGCCAGACGAGGCCGACGATGCGGCCGGAGCCGGGGTCCCTGCGGTGCGAGGACAGCCACTCGTTCTCGAGGGTGCAGGAGGGGCCGGCCCCCGACGGCTCGACGACGCCGACCCCGAGGGCGGTCAGCCGCTCCCGGGCCCCGGCGCGCAGGTCGAGGGCAGGGGTGCCCCAGGACGTCGTGGCGGCCACCGCGGGGATCCGCTCCGCGGACTCCTCGCGCATGGCGGCCGGCACTTCGTAGCAGCTGCCGCAGATCGAGGGGCCGAGCCAGGCCGACAGCCCGCTCGCGCCCCGGGCCCGCAGCTGCTCGACGGCGCGCTCGAGCACGCCCTCGAGCAGGCCGCGGCGCCCGGCGTGCGCCACGCCCGTGAGCGGGCCGCGGGGCCCCTCCCCGACCAGCACGACGGGCACGCAGTCGGCGACCATCACGGCCAGCGGCACGCCCGTCGCCGTGACCGCGGCGTCCGCGGTCGGCACGGCCGGCCGGTCGTGCCGGTCCGCGTCGGCCACGTCGGTGCCGTGCACCTGGTCGAGGAACACCAGGGAGCCCCCGGGCACGCCGATCGACCGCTCGAGCGCGGCCCGGCGGGCCCGCACCGCGTCCGGGTCGTCGCCCGTGTGCAGGGCGAGGTTGCCCGCGCCGCGGTCCGTGAACGCCACCCGGACGCCCTGCCCGACGTCGTCCTGCCACCAGAGCACCGGGTCCTCCTGTCGTTGCTCGTCGTGTCTCGTCGTGCCGCCGGAGGAACCGGCGGCGGGGCTTAACGCGCCCTGGGGGCGGACGCGGGTCCACCGCGTCCGCCCCCAGGGGGCCGGACTCACTTCAGGAAGTCGGGGAAGTCCAGGGAGTCCTTGCGCCCGGAGCCCGCCCCGGCGCCGGCCTCCGCCTCGGCGGGCAGGTCGACGTCGAAGCCGGCGTCGTCGGGCACGTCGTCGTTCTGCACCGGCTGCGCCCACCGCTGCGAGGTGGAGGGCTGGGCGAAGGACGGGGTCCCGCCGCGCTGCGGGGCACGGCCCACGCCGGCGGGCTGACCGGCGCCGGACCCGAAGGCCGCGCGCGTGGTCGCCGCCTGCTGGGCGGCCGCGTTGGTGTTGTTCGCGTTGGTCTCCGGGCTCACCGAGTCGAAGCCCGCGGCGATGACCGTGACGCGGGCCTGGTCGCCCAGGGCGTCGTCGATGACCGCGCCGAAGATGATGTTCGCCTCGGGGTGGGCGACCTCCTGGACCAGGCGGGCGGCCTCGTTGATCTCGAACAGCCCGAGGTCGGAGCCGCCCTGGATGGACAGGAGCACGCCGTGGGCACCGTCGATCGAGGCCTCGAGCAGCGGCGACGCGATCGCGAGCTCGGCCGCCTTCACGGCACGGTCCTCGCCCTGCGCGGCGCCGATGCCCATGAGCGCCGAGCCGGCGCCCTGCATCACGGACTTCACGTCGGCGAAGTCGAGGTTGATCAGGCCCGGGGTGGTGATCAGGTCCGTGATGCCCTGAACGCCGGAGAGCAGCACCTGGTCCGCGGACTTGAAGGCGTCCAGCATGGACACGTTGCGGTCGGAGATGGACAGCAGCCGGTCGTTGGGGATCACGATGAGGGTGTCGACCTCGTCGCGCAGCGTCTCGATCCCGTTCTCCGCCTGGTTGGACCGGCGGCGGCCCTCGAAGGTGAACGGGCGGGTGACGACACCGATGGTCAGGGCGCCCAGGGAGCGGGCGATGCGGGCGACCACGGGGGCGCCGCCGGTGCCGGTGCCGCCGCCCTCGCCGGCGGTCACGAAGACCATGTCGGCCCCCTTGAGGACCTCCTCGATCTCCTCGTGGTGGTCCTCCGCCGCCTGGCGGCCGACATCGGGGTTGGCGCCGGCGCCCAGGCCGCGCGTGAGCTCGCGCCCGACGTCGAGCTTGACGTCGGCGTCGCTCATCAGCAGGGCCTGCGCGTCCGTGTTGATCGCGATGAACTCGACGCCGCGCAGCCCCTCCTCGATCATCCGGTTGACGGCGTTGACGCCGCCGCCGCCGATTCCGACGACCTTGATGACGGCCAAGTAGTTCTGGGGGGTGGAGGAGTCCATGGGTACCTAACTGGAGATGGTTCGGGTCGGGGATGGCGAGCCGTTTCTCAACCTTCTATCGAAGGTCGAATCTCATGCCGTCAGCTGCTCCCCCGGCGGGTTCGATGTCGGGGTCAAGCCTAACAACGACGGGGACCACCTGCACGACAAGCCATACCGCTTTCGACACTTTTCGCCAAAACCGCAGGTCGTGCTGCGTTTCGGCCACACTCTCGACCTCTGGTGGAACGTGAGGCCCGGTGTCGCCCCTCAGCGCACCACGGGGCGGGTCGGGCTCGACACGTCGTAGGTCTCGACGCCGCTGCCGGCGCCGCGCGCCTCGACGAGCTCCCGGAGGACCTGCGACTTGAGCTCGCTGTCCTCGGCGGTGCCCCAGACGACCGTGCGGCCGTCGGTGAAGGCCAGCTCCACCGAGGACAGCGACTCGGCCGAGGCGGTGCGCAGCTGGGCGAGGACGGACTCCGGGAGGGCGGCCAGCACGTCCGCGATGGCCTCGAACCGTTCGCCCTCGAGCACGTCGCGCCCGCCCGTGACGACGGGGACGCCCGCCTCCTCCGCGGAGCCGGCGGTCATCAGCTCCACCCCTTCCGAGTCGACGACCACGAACTCCCCGTCGTCCTCGATCGCGGCCACGGGCACGCGCTCGCGCAGCGCGACCACGAGATGGTGCGGGGGCTCGAGCAGGACCTCGATGGAGCGGACCTGCGGGATCCGCCCCACCCGCTCCCGCACCTCGTCCTTGGAGATCCGCGTCAGCGGGACGCCCCGGTAGGCGTCGAGCGCGGACTCGACGCGAGCCGGGTCCGTCAGCTCCGCGCCGCGCACCGTGATGTCCCGCACGGCCAGCGCCGGGGAGAGGAACAGGACGCCGGCGAGCACCGCGAGGGCGGCGAGCACCCCGAGGACCGCGCCGATCCGCCGGCGCCGGCGCCGCGCCCCCGGTGAGGCGGGAAAGGCCACCACCGTGGCTCCCACGGCTGTGGCCCCCACGGCCGTGGAACCGGCCCGCGGGGGCTCCTCCACCGGGGGGAGCCGGGAGGCGGTGAGCGTGCGGGTGGCGGCGCGCTCCTGCCGGTGCCGCCGCCAGGCGCTGAAGCGCCCGCCGGCGGCCGGGACCTCCTCGAGGTCGTCCTCGTCGGCCAGGGGCGTGACCTTGGTCCCGTCGTTCACGCGCACGCGCACGCGCCCGCCCTCCGGCGCGGCCGCGCCGGAGGCGGTGCTCCCTGACCGCGGCGGGCCCCCGGGGCCGGCCGGCGATCCGGGGTCGCGCTCAGGGGCGGCGCCCCGCTCGGGCGCGGGGCCCGCGGTGGTCTCCGGCACGGGCCCGCCGGCGGGCCCGGGAACGCCGGAGTCCCCGGCGGAGTCCCCGGCCGGGTCCCCGAAGCGGGGCTGGTGCGGGCGGCCGTGCCGGCTCATCAGCGGGCTCCGAGGCGGTCCACGAGCCGGGGCCCGAGGGCGGTGACGTCCCCGGCGCCCACCGTGAGCACCAGGTCCCCGGGGCGTGCGGCCGCCGCGGCCTCTGCGACCGCGTCGGCGCCGTCCGGCACGTAGCGGACGTGGGCGGGGGCGCGGTCGGTGACGATCCGGCTCGTGAGGCCGTCGACGGGCTGCTCCCGCGCGGCGAAGATGTCGATGACGAGGGCCTCGTCGGCCAGCGCCAGGGCGTCGGCGAACTCGGCCGCGAACTCGCGCGTGCGGGAGAACAGGTGCGGCTGGAAGATCGCGATCACCCGGTGCCCGGACGCGACCTCCCGCGCGGCCGTGAGCGCCGCGACCACCTCGGTCGGGTGGTGGGCGTAGTCGTCGAAGACCCGGACCCCGTCCACCTCGCCCCGCAGGTCGAAGCGCCGGGCGGAGCCGTGGAAGCCGGCCAGCCCGCGCACCGCATCCGCGGGCGGGACGCCGGCCTCGACGGCCACGCAGAAGGCGGCGGTCGCGTTGAGGACGTTGTGCCGGCCCGGCACCACGAGCTCGAGCCGCTCCTCCCGGCGGTCGGCGCCCTCGCCCAGGAGCAGGGTGCTGGTGGTGCGCAGCCCGTCGGCCTCCCCGGGGAGCACCCGGACGTCGGAGCCCGGGTCCGTGCCGTAGCTGACCACCCGTCCGCCGGCGGACCGGTGGCGCTCCGCGAGCGCCCGGGAGCCGGGGTCGTCCTGGCAGGCCACGAGCAGCCCGTCCGCGGGCAGGGTCGCGGCGAACTCGTCGAAGGCCCGGTAGAAGGCCTCGCGGGAGGCGTAGTAGTCGAGGTGGTCGGGCTCGATGTTCGTGACCACGGCGATCCGCGGACCGTACGCGAGGAAGGAGCCGTCCGACTCGTCGGCCTCGGCCACGAACCACGGACCCGTGCCGAGGGCCGCGTTGGAGCCGAGGTCGGCCACGTGCGCGCCGATGGCCCAGGAGGGCTCCAGCCCGGCGGTGTGCAGCGCGAGCGCGGCCATGGCGCTCGTGGTCGTCTTGCCGTGCGTGCCGGCCACCGCCACGACCGCGCGGCCGTGCATCGCGGCCGCGAGGGCCTCGGAGCGGTGCAGCACGCGCAGCCCCGCGGCCCGGGCGGCGGAGTACTCGGGGTCCTCGGGCGGGATCGCGGTGGACACGACCACGGTCTGCGCCCCGTCCACGTGCTCGGCGCGCTGGCCCACGTGCACGGTGGCGCCCAGGTCCTGGAGCTGGCGCAGCGCCGGGGAGTCCTGGCGGTCGGAGCCGCTGACCGGGACCCCGCGGGCGAGCATCAGCTTGGCGACGGCGGACATCCCCGCGCCGCCCATCCCGATGAAGTGGACCCGGCCCAGCAGGGCGGGGTCGGTCTCGTGCTCAGCGCTCAACGGGGACCTCCTCGAGGATCATCCGTGCCAGCACGGTGTCGGCGTCGCGCACGCCGTGGGCGCGGCTCGCGGCGGCCATCGCGGCGAGGCGGCCGGGGTCGGCCAGCAGCGGGTGCACGTTCCGGCGGTACCAGTCGGGGGTGAACGCGTCGTCAGCGACGAGCTGCGCCGCGCCGGCCGCCACCAGGGAGGCGGCGTTGAGCGCCTGTTCGCCGTTGCCGACGGGCAGCGGGACGAACACGGCGGGCAGGCCGACGGCGGCGACCTCCGAGACGGTCGCGGCGCCGGCGCGGGCCACGAGCAGGTCCGCGGCGGCGTAGACGCGCTCCATGCCGTCCACGTACTCGACCTGCACGTAGCCGGGGGCGCTCAGCGGCGCGCCGTCGTCCCGGGTGAGCTGCTTGCCCCGGCCGGTGACGTGGAGGAGCTGGTAGCCGCGCGCGGCGACCTCCTCGACGACGCCGGCCACGGTGCGGTTCATGGCGAGGGCGCCCGAGGAGCCGCCGGTGACCACGACGGTGGGCAGGTCGGGGTCGAACCCGAAGGACCGGCGGGCCTCGGCGCGCAGCGCCTCCCGGTCCAGGTGGGAGATCTCCCGGCGCATGGGCATGCCGACGGTGACGGCTCCGCGCAGCGGGGTGCCGGGGAACGCGGCGGCCACGGTCCTGGCCCAGCGCGCGCCGACCCGGTTGGCCAGACCGGGGCGGGCGTTGGCCTCGTGCACCACGATGGGCAGCCCGCGCCGGGCGGCGGCGAGGTAGACGGGGGTGCAGACGTAGCCCCCGACGCCCAGCACCACGTCCGGCCGGACGCGGTCGAGGATCTCCCCGGCCTGCCGCACGGCGCCGAGGAGCCGTCCGGGCAGCCGGACGAGGTCCACGGAGGGCCGGCGGGGCAGCGGGACCCGGTCGACGAGCTCGAGCTCGAGCCCGGCCTGCGGGACGAGCCGGGTCTCCATCCCGGACGCGGTGCCCACCGCCGTGAGGCGGGCCGCCGGGGCCTGCTCCCGCAGCGCGGCCGCCACGGCCAGGAGGGGGCTGACGTGCCCGGCGGTGCCCCCGCCGGCCAGCAGGACCGACGGCGCGGGGCCTCCGGTGGTGGGTTCGGACGGTGTCATGCGCGATCCTCGTTCGGGGTGCGGGGGCGGGGGGTGCGGGTGGGGACCTGGATCCGGCGCGGCAGCCGGGTGAAGGACATCACGACGCCGACGGCCGCGAGGCTCATCAGCAGCGACGACCCACCGTAGCTGATGAACGGGAGGGGGACGCCGATCACGGGCAGCACCCCCGTGACCATGCCGATGTTGATGAACGCCTGGCCGACCAGCCAGGTCACGATGCAGGCGGTGGCGATCCGGACGAAGCCGCTGCGGGCGCGCAGGATGACCCGGGCCATCGCCAGGGCCATGACCGCGAAGAGGGCGAGGATCAGCACCGTGCCCAGCAGGCCCAGCTCCTCGCCGATGATCGAGAAGATGTAGTCGTTGTGCGCCTCGGGGACGTAGTTGTACTTGAGCCGGGACTGGCCCAGCCCCACGCCCCACCAGCCGCCCGAGGCGAGGGCGTTGAGCCCCTGCTGGGACTGGTAGCAGGCGTCGGTGGCGCCGCACTCGCCGAACAGCCAGCCGGTGATCCGGTCCACGCGGTGGGGCGCGGTGACCACGGCCAGCGTGCCGACCAGCGCGGCCCCGGCGGCCGCGATCGCGAACAGCCGCAGCGGCGCCCCGGCGAAGAACAGGGCGGCCCCGTAGATCAGCACGAAGACGAGGGCCGTGCCGACGTCGTCGCCCAGCACGATCATCGCGGCGGGGATCCCGATGCCCAGCCCGGACGGCCACAGGGCCTGGCGCCAGTCGCGCACGGCGTCGCCCTGCCGGGCCAGGACCATGGCCAGCCAGATCGCCACGGCGAGCTTGGCGGCCTCGGAGGGTTGGAAGGTCTGCCCGCCCACCACGATCCAGTTCCGGTTGCCGTTGATCTCCTGTCCGAGCGGGGTGAAGACGAGCATGAGCAGCAGCACGGCGAGGACCAGCAGTCCGGTGGCGCCCCGGCGGTACCAGGCGGTGGGCACGAAGGACAGCGCGAACATCAGGACCACGCCGATCCCCCCGAAGGTGGCCTGCTTGACGAAGTACGAGTACGCGGACTCCTGCGCCGAGATCGACTCGACCGCCGAGGCGGAGAGGACCATCATGATGCCGATGGCCGTGAGCAGCAGCACGGAGCCGGCCAGCGCGTAGTAGGAGTGGATGAGGGGGCCGTCCACGAGGGCACGCCAGAAGCGGCGCGCCCCGCCCAGGGAGCCGCGGGCCGTCTCCGCGAGCCCCGCCCGGTCCTGCAGCTGCGTCACGAGAGCCGTCCCACGAGGTCCGCGACCTCCCGGACGAACGCGTCACCGCGGTGGGCGTAGGAGCTGAACTGGTCCATCGAGGCGGACGCCGGGGCCATCAGCACCGTGTCGCCCTTCCGGGCGACCTCGTGGGCGAGCCGCACCGCCTCGCCCATCACGGCGTCGCCCGCCGCGGGGCCGGGACGTTCGGCGGTCCGCAGGACGGGGACCTCGGGGGCGTGCGCGGCGAGCGCGGCCAGCAGCGAGTCGTTGTCCGTGCCGATGAGCACCACGGTGCGCAGCCGGCCGGCGTGCCGGGCGACGAGCCGATCGTAGGAGACGCCCTTGGACAGGCCGCCGGCGATCCACACCACGGAGTCGAACGCGGCCAGGGCGGCGTCGGCCGCGTGCGGGTTGGTGGCCTTGGAGTCGTTGATCCACAGCACGCCGTGGGTCGTGGCGACGGCCTGGATGCGGTGGTCGCCGGGCTCCCAGGCGCGCAGCCCCTCCCGCACGGCCTCCGGCGGGGCGCCGGCCGCCCGGGCCAGCGCCGCGGCGGCCAGCGCGTTGGCCACGCCGTGGGGCGTGGGGAGGGGGCCGGTGTCGGTGATGGAGGCGAGCTCGAGGGCGGAGCCCCGGCGGTCGTCGAGGAAGGCGCGGTCCACGAGCAGGTCCTCCACGACGCCGAGCATGCTGACGTCCGGGGTCTCGAGGGTGAAGCCCACGGCGCGGCAGCCCTCCTCGACGTCGGCCTCCTCGACCATGCGCACGGTCTCGGCCTGCTGGGCGTTGTAGACGCACGCCACCCGGGTGTGCTCGTAGATGCGGGACTTGTCCGCCACGTAGTTCTCGTAGCCGCCGTGCCAGTCCACGTGGTCCTCGGCCACGTTGAGCACCACGGACGCCAGCGGCGACATCGAGGACGTCCAGTGCAGCTGGAAGCTGGAGAGCTCCACGGCGAGGACGTCGTGCTCGACCGGCTCGCGCAGCGCGTCCAGGATGGGGGTGCCCACGTTGCCGACGGCGGCCGCGGTGAGCCCGGCGGCCTGCAGCATCGACGCGGTCATCCCCACCGTGGTGGTCTTGCCGTTGGTCCCGGTGATGCACACCCACTCGGCGGTCCTGCGCCCGGCGCGCTCGCGCACCCGCCAGGCGAGCTCCACGTCGCCCCAGATCTGGACGCCCTCGGCGGCCGCGGCGGCGAGCAGGGGGTGGTCGGGCCGCAGCCCCGGGGACGTGACGACCAGGTCGGGGCGCTCGCCCTCGACGTCGGGCACGGCCCCCTGGGCGGCCTCCCCCAGCAGGACGTCGACGGCGCCCACGATCCGCAGGGTGTCGGCCTTCGCCCGGTTCTCCGGGGTGTCCGCCCCGTCGACGACGACGACGCGGGCGCCGAGCTCGATCAGGGTGTCCGCGGCGGCGAAACCCGACAGGCCGATGCCGGCGACGACCACGCGCAGCCCGGCCCAGTCGGCGTCCCACGTGGTGAGCCCGGCCAGGCGCGGCCGGTCCAGGACGGGGTTGTCGTTGCTCGCGTGGATCATTGGATCATTCCTCCGTGGGAGAGCAGCCAGTCGCCGTAGAAGACGCCGAGCGCGGCCGCGACGAACAGCCCGGCGATGATCCAGAAGCGGACCACGATGGTCACCTCGTTCCAGCCCTTGAGCTCGAAGTGGTGCTGCAGCGGCGCCATCTTGAAGATGCGCTTGCCGCCGGAGAGCTTGAAGTAGCCGACCTGCAGGATGACGGAGACCGTGATGATCACGAACAGCCCGGCGATGAGCACCAGCAGCAGCTCGGTGCGGGTGAGCACCGCGAACGCGGCGAGCGCGCCGCCGAGGCCCAGCGATCCCGTGTCGCCCATGAAGATCTTCGCCGGGGAGGTGTTCCACCACAGGAAGCCCACCAGGGCCCCGACCAGCGCGGCGGCGGTGAGGGCGAGGTCGGCGGCGTCGCGCACCTCGTAGCAGACCCCCTCGGCCACGGCTCCGCACAGGTGGGTGTTCTGCCACATGGCGATCAGCAGGTAGCCGCTGAACACGAGGATGGACGCCCCGGTGGCGAGGCCGTCGAGGCCGTCGGTGAGGTTCACGGCGTTGGTCGTGGCGGTGGCGATCAGGTTCACCCAGATCACGAAGAGGACGGCCCCGACCGCGGTGCCGGCGAAGGCGAGGTCGAGGGCGGTGTCCCGGGTGATGGAGATCGCCGAGGACGCGGGGGTCGTGCCCTGCGGACCGGGCACGAGCAGCACGAGCAGGGCGAAGGCGGTGCCGATGAGGCCCTGGAGGACGATCTTGCCCACGGGGCTGAGCCCGAGGTTCTGCTTCTTGGCGATCTTCTTGTAGTCGTCGATGAACCCGACGAAGCCCATGCCGAGCATCAGCAGCAGCGCGGAGAGCCCGGAGAGGGTGACGCCCCCGTAGGAGGGCCACAGCACCCCGGAGATCAGGTGCGTGAGCGCGTAGGCGACCACCACGGAGCCGAGGATCGCCACGCCGCCCATGGTGGGCGTCCCGCGCTTGGTGTGGTGGCTGGTGGGCCCGTCGTCCCGGATGAACTGGCCGTAGCCGCGCCGGGCGAGGAACTTGATGAAGGCCGGGGTGCCGAAGAGGGACAGGACCAGGGCGAAGCAGGCCGCCATGAGGATCTGGATCATGCCGGCTCGTTCCCGTCCGCGGAGGGGCCCGGGGTGGTGGGCCTCCCGCTCGGGTCGAGGGAGGCGTTGACGAAGGGACCGGCCGAGCGCCAGTGGTCGCCGCGCGCCGGGGCGTCGTTGCCCGGGGCGGGCCCGCCGGCGCCGTCCCCGGCGTCGGCCGCGACCCGGTCCCCCAGGACCCGGAGACCGGCAGCGTTGGAGGACTTGAAGAGCACGATGTCACCCGGTGCCAGCTCCTGGCGCAGGATCTCCTCGGCGTCCTCCGCGGTCGCCGCCCAGGTGGCCTCGTTGCCCCACGAGCCCTCGAGCTGGGCGGCGTCGTAGACCGGGCGGGCGAGGTCGCCCACGGCGATCAGCTTGGAGATGTTGAGCCGGACCACCATGCGGCCCAGGGCGTCGTGCTCCTCGATCGTGCTGTCGCCGAGCTCGAGCATGCCCCCGAGCACCGCCCAGGTGCGGCGGGGCGCGGACCCGGCGGAGCCGCGGCCCAGCTGGGCCAGGGTCTGCAGCGCGGCGCGCATCGACTGCGGGTTGGCGTTGTAGGCGTCGTTGACCACCGTGACGCCGTCGGCCCGCTCGGTGCGCTCCATCCGCCACCGGCTCGCGGCGCCCTGGGCGTTGAGCGAGGCCGCGATCCGCTCCGGGGCGACCCCGGCCACGAAGGCCGCGGAAGCGGCCGCGAGCAGGTTGGAGACGTGGTGCTCCCCGATGAGCCGGGAGACGATCCGGTGCGCGGAGCCGTCCGGGAGGTGCAGGAGGAACTCCGGGCTGCCGCCGGGCCCGAGGCGGATCTCGGAGGCGTGCACCCGGGCGGCCGGGACGTCGGGCAGCGCGTTCGCCGGGGACTCCCCGAAGAACAGCACGGGCGCGGCGGTGCGGCGGTGCATCTGGCGGACCAGGGGGTCGTCGTCGTTGAGGACCGCCACGCCGTCGGCCCGCAGGGACTCGACGAGCTCGCCCTTGGCGCGGGCGATGTTGGCGACCCCGCCGAACTCGCCGGCGTGGGCGGAGCCCACGCACAGCACCACCCCGATGTCGGGGCGGACCATCCGGCACAGGTAGTCGATGTTGCCGATCCGGGTGGCGCCCATCTCGATGATGAGGAACCGGGTGTCCGGCTCGGCCTCGAAGACGGTCAGCGGCACGCCGACCTCCCCGTTGTACGAACCGCGGGGCGCGACCGTGGGACCCTCCGCGGCGAAGATGCCCCGCAGGAGGTCCTTGGTGGTCGTCTTGCCGACGGATCCGGTGACGGCGATGACCTTCACCTCGTGGTCGGCGCGCAGCTGGGCCACGACCCAGGCGGCCAGCCGGCCCATCGCCTCCACCACGTCGGGGACCAGCACGCCCGGGTAGGTGACCCCCGCGGCGTCGGAGACCTCGTGCTCGACGAGGGCGAGGACGGCGCCGGCGGCGAAGGCCGCGCCCACGTACTCGTGGCCGTCGGTGACCTCCCCCGGTTTGGCGACGAACAGCGTGCCGGGACGCGCCTCGCGGGAGTCGGTCGCGACGTGGCGGACGACGGGCGCCGCGGCGGCGGCGCCGACGGCGCGCCCGCCGGTGATCTGCGCGAGCTGTGCGGCGGTGAGGTCGATCATCGGTTCTCCCAACGGTCCTGCTGCCCGTCGGCCAGCGCGGCCCGCAGCTCTTCCCTGTCGTCCAGCGGGTGGTCCACGCCCCGGATCTCCTGGACCGTCTCGTGCCCGCGGCCGGCCACGAGCACGGAGTCGGTGCGCCCCGCCATGGCCACCGCGGCGCGGATGGCCACGGTGCGGGGCTCGAGCACGAGCACCTCCTGGGCCCGGGCGCCGGCGTCGCGGGCCGCGAACGCCCCGGCCGCGACCTCGGCGCGGATCGCGCCGGCGTCCTCGTCGTGCGGGTCGTCGTCCGTGATGATCACCACGTCCGCGTGGCGGGCGGCGATCTCCCCCATGACCGGGCGCTTGGAGCGGTCCCGCTCCCCCGTGGCGCCGAAGACCACGATCACGCGGCCCTCCTCGTCCGGCGGTTCGACGGCGGCGAGCGCGCGGCGCAGGGCGTCCGGGTTGTGCGCGAAGTCGACGACGGCGGTGGGCTGCGTGCCGATGAGCTGCATCCGCCCCGGCACGTCCGTGGTGAGGGGGTCCGCCTCGTCGAGGACGCGCTGCACGTCGGCGACGTCGACCCCGGAGGCCACGACCATGACCACGGCGAGCGCGGCGTTGGCCACGTTGAAGTCGCCCGGCAGGCCCGTGGACACGCGCAGTGTGCGGCCGTCCCGGTGCCGCAGCGCGAAGGAGTGCCCGATCCCGCGGCGGGTCAGGCTGGTCAGCGTCCAGTCCGCGCCGTGCCGGCCCGGTCCGGCGTCCCGGTCCCCCGGCACGCCGCCGCGCAGGGCGATCGTGTCGACGAGGTCCGGGCCGAGCCGCTCGCGCGCGTGCTCGGCCATCCGCAGGCCCCAGACGTCGTCCTCGTCCTGGACCACGACGACGGCCCGGCGGGTCCGCTCCGGGGTGAGCAGCTGGGCCTTGACCGCGAAGTACTCGTCCATCGACCCGTGCAGGTCGAGGTGGTCCTGGGTCAGGTTGGTGAACCCGGCGACGTCGAAGCGGACGCCGTCCACCCGGTGGAACTGCAGGGCGTGGGAGGAGACCTCCATGGACGCCGCCGTGATGCCGCGCTCGCGCATGAGCGCCAGCAGCGCGTGCACGTGCGGGGCCTCCGGGGTGGTGAGCCGGGAGGGGATCGACTCGTCGCCGGCGAGGATCTCGATGGTCCCGATCAGGCCCGTGCGCCGGCCCAGGGCGCGGAGCACCGAGTTGGTGAAGTAGGTCGTGGTCGTCTTGCCGTTGGTGCCGGTCACCGCGAACAGGGCCGGGGCGGTCCCGTCCTCCGGCCGGGAGCCGTAGACGCGTGCGGCAATCGCCCCCACGGACCGGCGGGGGTCCGGGGCCTCGACCACGGGCAGCCCGATGCCGGCGTCCCGGAGGATCGCGGCGCCCTCGGCGTCGGTGAGCACCGCGGCGGCGCCGGAGCGCTGGGCGGCCGCGCCGAAGCGGGCGCCGTGGGTGCGGGCGCCGGGCAGCGCCGCATAGAGGTCCCCGGGGCGCAGCTCCCGGGAGTCCAGGGCGATGCCGGTGACCTCCACCGCGCGGGACGGCGCCGCCCCGCCCGCGAGCCGGGCGGTCTCCGCGAGGCTCAGCGGCCGGGGGCGGGCGGGGCGCATCGTCTGCGCGTCGTGTCCCTGCTGGGCTGTCGCGTCCATCAACGTCCTTCGTGGTCTGGGCGGCGGGTGGGTGGTCCGCCGGGAGCGGGGGGGCGGTCCCGGGGGGTGGCCGGGCACGGCGATATGGAAGTCTAGTCGCCCTCGTCGGCCCGCCGGGACGCCTCCGGGGCGGTCCCGCCGGTCCCGGCGGCCCCGGTCCCGGCCGCGGCGTCGGCCCCGGTGCCGGCCTCGGTGCCGGCGGCGGGCCCCTCCTGGGCGTCGGCCGGGGCGTCCGCCCCGGTGCTGCCGTCCTCGGGTGCCTCGACGCCCGGCGGGGTGTCCACCCGCGCCGTCTGCTCGCTCTCGTCCTCCTCCGGATCGTCCGTGCGCAGCGGGATCCGCACGGGCTCGGTGGTGGAGGGCGGGACGTCGTAGTGGCGCAGCACCTGGCCCATGATCTTGCTGAAGGTGGGGGTGGTGCCGATCGCGCGGACGTCGCCCTGGGGGCGCTGGAGCGTGACCGCCACGAGGTACTGAGGGTCCTCGACGGGGGCGACGCCCACGAAGGAGGTGGTGTACCCGTCGTAGCCGCCCTCCGGGCTGGGGGCCTCGGCGGTGCCGGTCTTGCCGCCCACCCGGTAGCCCTCCACGGCGGCCTCCTTGGCGCCGCCCTGGGTGACGGTGACCTCCATCATGTCGAGCACCTGCTCGGCCGTCTCCTCGGAGACGACCCGCTCGCCCTCGGGCCGCTCGACCGGGGTGCTGGTGCCGTCGGGGGCGACGACGGACTCGACGACCCGGGGCTCCACCTGGACCCCGCCGTTGCCGATGGCCTGGAAGATCGTCGCCGTGCGCAGCGGGGTCTGGGCGACGCCCTGGCCGAAGAGCACGGTGTACTGCTGGCGCACGTCCCACTGGTCCGCGCTCGTGAGGATGCCGGGCGACTCACCGGGCAGCTCGATGCCCGTGGTCTCGCCGACGCCGAAGCGCTGCATCCACTCGTGGCGCTGCTCCGGGGCGAGCTTGCCGCCGACCAGGACGGTGCCGGTGTTCATCGAGTCGGCGATGATCCCGGTGAACGTGCGCCGCTGCTCGCCGTGGTCGAAGGCGTCGGTGATCTTCTGCCCGTCGATCTCCAGGAACGGGGGCACGGTGATCTCCGTGCGGGGCGTGACCACGCCCTCCTCCACGGCGGCCGCCGCGGTGAGGATCTTCTGGGTGGAGCCGGGTTCCACGGCCTGGGTGACGGCCCGCGCCCCCAGGTCCTCCGCCTCGGCGGAGCCGATGTCGTTGGGGTCCACGGTCGAGGAGTCGGCCAGCGCGAGCACCGCACCGTCCTCGATCCGCATGACCACGGCCGTGCCCCACTCGGCGTCCAGCTCCTCGGCGCGCTCGGTGACGGCCTGCTGGGCGAAGAACTGGACGTCGCTGTCGATCGACAGCTGCACCGAGGAGCCGTCCTCCACCGGGCTCTCCTCCTGGGGCGCCACCGGGATCCGCACGCCGTCGGCGCTGATCTCGAAGGTCCGGCTCCCGTCGGTGCCGCGCAGCAGCTCGTCCTGGGTCTGCTCGATCCCGCCGAGCGCCTCGTCGTCCCCGCCCATGAAGCCGACCACACTGCCGCCCACCGGGCCGTTGGGGTAGATGCGGTCGGAGGACGGCTGCCCGTACACGTAGGGCAGGCCGAGCTCGCGCACGGTGTTCCACTGCTCGGGCGTGACCCCGCGGGCCACGTACTCGAACTGCTTGTCGCCGTCGAGGGCGTCCTTGACCTCGGTGTCCTCGAGCTCGAGGGCGTCGGCGAGCTGGTACACCGCCTGCGTGGGGGTCACGGTCTCGGTGGTGCCGTCGGCCAGGGGACGCTCGAACTCGCGCACCAGGGACTGGTCGACCGTGACGTCGTAGCGCTGGAGCGTGCGGGCCAGGACGTTGCCGTGGGTGTCGCGGATCTCACCGCGCAGCGCGGGCACCACCTCCGTTCGGGACCGCTCACCCGCAGCGGCCTCCGCCCGGCCTGCGACGTCGAAGCCCTGCACCCACACGAGCCGGATCCCGAGGACCACGAGCAGGCCGAGCACGAGGACCACGCCGATGTGGCTGCGTCCGATGCCGCGGGCGCGGGGGGCGTCGGACGTCGAGCGTGCGCGTGCCACGTGTCTGCCTCGTTCCTGGTTGCGACTGGGAGATGTCCGGGGGGCTGCTGCCGGCGGGGGCGGGGGCCGGTGGCCCGGTCACTCCCCGGGCGTGCGCTGCGGCGGGGCCGCGAGGGAGCCGCCCTCCGCGTCCGCCTCGCCGGCCGGCGCGGCGTCCTCGCGGGCGCTGCGCTCGGCGTCCTCCCGCTCCTGCGCCGCCTTCTCCCGCTCGCGGTCCTCGGCGCGCTGGGCGGCACGGTCCGCGGCCTCGGAGCCGGTCTGGTGGGCGTGGTCGACCAGGATCTCGTGGTTCTCCTGGGGCTGCGCGGGCATGGGGTCGCCCTCGACGGTCCCGTTCGTGACGTCGACCGTGCCCGAGTCCTGCGCGGGGACCATGCCGAGGTCCGTCGCCATCACCGCGAGGTTCTGCGGGGCGTTGTAGAACTCGAGGTCCTGGGTGAGCGCCTCGTTCTGCTGGCTGAGGGCCTGCTCCTGGGCGCGCAGCTCCACGAGCCGGTACTGGCCCCCGGAGATCTGGATGTTCAGAACCAGGATCGAGGCCAGCGCCACCACGAGCGCCACCAGGCTGAGCACCACGGTGGAGAACCGCTGTCGGCGTGCCCGGCCCGGGACCACGGACAGCGGGGCCCGGGTCGACCCGGCCCGCTCCTCGGCGGGCGGCGCCGGGTCGCTCAGCTGGCGGGCGGAGGTGCCCTCCACCGGCGGACGCTGCCCGCGCCGCCCGGCCCAGGCGCCGATGCCCGTGCGCTGGGAGGTCGGGCGGACGGGGCGTCGCTGGAGTCCGGTTCCGCTCATGCCGTGTACCTCTGCGCGTTCTGTGCTGTGGGGGGGACGTGCTCTCGGATGCGCTCCACCGCGCGCAGGCGCGCGGAGGCGGCACGGGGGTTCTCGTCGATCTCCCGGGGGGTGGGGGTCTCCGTCCCGCGGGTCAGGACCCGCAGGGTGGGCTTGTGCTGGTCGAGCTCCACGGGGAAGCCCTTCGGCGCCGTCGAGGCGGCTCCGCGGGCGAAGGCCTGCTTGACGATCCGGTCCTCGAGGGAGTGGTAGCTCATGGCCACCACGCGCCCGCCCACGGGCACTGCGTCCAGTGCGGCGGGGATCGCCCGGCGCAGCACGTCGAGCTCCTCGTTGACCTCGATCCGCAGCGCCTGGAAGGTCTGCTTCGCGGGGTGGCCCTTGCGGTGCTGGGCACCCTGCGGCACGGCCCCGCGGACGACCTCGACGAGCTCGCCCGTGGTCCGCAGCGGGGTCCTGGCCCGCTGCGCCACGATCGCGCGGGCGATCCGACCGGCGAAGCGCTCCTCGCCCCAGTCCCGCAGGATCCGGCGCAGGTCCTCTTCGCTGTAGTCGTTGACCACGTCCTGGGCCGTGACGGGCGCGGTGGAGTCCATGCGCATGTCCAGGGGCGCGTCGTAGGAGTAGGCGAAGCCGCGCTCGCGCTCGTCGAGCTGCAACGAGGAGACCCCGAGGTCGAAGAGCACCGCGTCCGCGTGGTCGAACCCGTGCCGGCCGAGGGCCTCCGGGATCCGGTCGTAGGTCGTGTGCACGGGGTGGAACCGGTCGCCGAACGGGGCGAGCCGCGCGCCGGCCAGTGCGTGGGCCTGCGGGTCCCGGTCGATCGCCACCAGCTGCAGGCCGGGGAAGCGCCGCAGCAGCGCCTCGGAGTGACCGCCCATGCCCATCGTCGCGTCCACCGCCACGGCGCCGTCCTCGCCGAGCGCGGGAGCCATCAGGTCCAGGCACCGTTCGAGCAGCACGGGAACGTGGAGCTGCTCGGCTGGGCGTTGCGCCATGGGCCCTCTCTTCGGCGGTCGACGGTGGATCGGTCTTCGGTGGCCGGCGCCGGGTCGACGCCGTGGTGCGGCGGCGGGCCTTCCAGGATCAGAACCCCATCCGCTGGCCGTCCCTCGAATCCGGCCTGGCTCAGGGGAAGGTGAGTCAGGACGGTGACGGCTGTGCGGCTGGAGATCTCATCCGGGAAGCGGCTCCGCGTGCTCCGCGGTGGTCTCGGCGGCCCTGCGCTCAGAAGAGCCCGGGCACCACTTCCTCCTCGGTCTCGGAGAAGACGGCCTCCTTCTCGTTCAGGTAGTCGTTCCACGCCTGGGCGTCCCAGATCTCCGCCCGGGTGCCCGCGCCGATGACGGCGAGCTCCCGGCCCAGCCCGGCGTAGTCCCGCAACGGCGGCGGTATGGTGACTCGGCCCTGCTTGTCCGGGACCTCGTCCGAGGCGCCCGAGAGAAAGACCCGGATGTAGTCCCTGGCCTGCTTCGAGGACAGCGGTGCCGCCCTCAGCTGCTCGTGGACCCGCTCGAACTCGCGGACGCTGAACACGTAGAGGCACCGTTCCTGACCGCGGGTCAGCACGAGTCCCTCCGCCAGTTCCTCCCGGTACTTCGCCGGCAGGATCAGGCGGCCCTTCTCGTCGAGACGGGGTGAGTACGTTCCGAGAAACATGCTCACCGCCTCTCCAGCCCGAGAGTTCTCCCAGATCCATCTCTTCGCCCCACTTTACTCCACTTCACTCCCCGGTCAACGAACGCAGGGCCCGGGCGCCGCGGCGTGGCGCGGCGCCCGGGCGCCGCGACGGGCGTCGCCCCAGGTGGGCACGATGGCGCCGCGGCGGAGGGCTGCGGGGAGGAGCGTGGAGGACACCCCGGGCCCGCGGTGCGGGGCGCCGGCACCGGGCGTCGGGGAGCGCGGTGGAGGACGCCGCGGCCCGCGGCACCGGGCGCCGGCGGAGGGGTGCGGGGAGGAGAGTGGAGGACGCCGCGGTGCGGGCTGCGGGGAGGACGGTGGAGGAACGCTCCCCGGACGTTCCCGGGGTGCGGCCGGGGTGCGGCCGCGGCACCTCCAGGGCATGAAAAAGCTCCCCGGCGGTGCACCGGGGAGCTGATCGGACCCTGCAGACCGCCGTGCGGCAGCAGGGTGGGGGGAGGTGGAGGGGCCGGTCGGGTCGGTCCGAGCGGGCGGCGCCCTGCGGTCGGCTCCGGGTCCGGGCGGGGCCGGTCAGGTGGACGGGCCCCCGGAGTTGCGCTGGTCCCAGCGCTCCTCGAGGTTCTGCAGGAAGGGCGACGAGCGGCGGGGCGGGCCGCCCTTGCCGGGCTCCCCGCCGGGGCGCGGCTTGCCGGAGCGCAGCGTGGCGACGTAGACACCCGCGCCCATCACGACGAAGCCCAGGACCCCGACCAGGATGGAGTCGATGACGACCCCGCCCAGGAGGACGAGCAGGCCGACGACGGCGATCACGATCCCGAGGACGATGTTGCGGGTGGAAGCACCCCTGACGGCGCGGGACCCCATGTTCGTCACGAACCTCGGGTCGTCCGCGTGGAGCTGCTTCTCGAGCTGCGCCAGGAGCTGTTGCTCGTGCTCGGACAGTGGCACGGTATGCCTCCTCATCCTTCGGGTGCGGATTCCCCGGCTGTTCCGGCGCCGCCTGCTACCAGGATAGACCGTCGGGTGCTGATTTGGCACCGCGCACACGGCTGTCAACAGCCTCCGAGTTGCCCTCCGGACTCCGGGGTGCGGGAGGCAGGAGACGGGCGGGGCCGAGGCGCTCGGCGCCGAAGCGGGCGTGCACCCGGTCCATGGCCTGCTCGGCGGCCCCCCACTCCTCCTCGCGGCCGTCCAGGCTCAGCTGCAGGGCGTCCGTGGCGGGCTCCAGCCGCTCGGCGCGGATGCCGATGAGCCGGACCGGCTGGGGCCGGTCCCCGAGCTCCTCGAGCAGGCCCACGCCGTGCTCGAGGAGGTCGTGGGCGGACGTGAAGGGATGCTGCAGGGTCCGCGACCGGGTGATGGTCGTGAAGTCCGCCCAGCGCACCTTGAGCCCCACCCGGCGGGCGCGCAGACCCTGCCGGCGCAGCCGCGAGGCGGTCCGGTGGCTGAGCCGCAGGAGGGTCTCGTGCAGCACGCGGTCGTCCGCGACGTCCCGGGGGAAGGTCTCCTCCGCGCCCACGCTCTTCTCCTCGCGGACCGGTTCGACGGGGCGGGGGTCCCGTCCGTTGGCGAGCTCGTGCAAGTGGTGGCCGGCCGCCCGTCCGACCAGGCGGGTCAGCATCGGCACGGGGGCGGCCGCGAGGTCCCCCACGCTCCTGAGCCCCGCGCCGGTGAGCGTCTCGGCCGTGCGCCCGCCGACGCCCCACAGCGCCGAGACCGGCAGCTCCGCCAGGAACGCGACGGTGTCCTCGGGCTGGACGAGCAGCAGGCCGTCCGGCTTGGAGCGGGTGGAGGCGATCTTCGCGACGGTCTTGTTGGCGCCGATCCCCACGGAGGCGGTCAGTCCCAGCTCGTCCCGCACACGGGCCCGCAGGCCGCGGGCGATGCCCACGGGCGGGCCGAGCCGCCGGACCGCTCCGGCGACGTCGAGGAAGGCCTCGTCCACGCTGATCTGCTCGACACGGTCGGTGATCTCCCGGAACATGGCCATGACCCGGCGGGAGTAGGCGTCGTAGGCGTCCCGGTGGGGCTCGAGCAGGACGGCCCGGGGGCACATCGCCCGGGCCCTTGCCAGGGGCATGCCGGAGCGGACGCCGAACGCCCGGGCCTCGTAGGACGCGGAGAGGACGACGGAGCGTCCGCCCGACCCGGCCACGATGACGGGCCTGCCGCGCAGCCCAGGGGCCGCGAGCAGCTCCACGCCGACGTAGAACATGTCCATGTCGACGTGCAGCACGGCGCACTGCCGCCAGCGCTCCAGCCGGTCCCTCGGCGTCTCGGTCACCGCGTCCTCCTCCCGGGTCCGGCACAGCTTAGCCCTCGGCGCGGACATCCCGGCCGCGGTGCGGGCCCCGGCCCGGGCGGAGCGCCCCGGTCCGCTCACCGGGCCTTCGATAGGCTGGGGCGGACATCGCGGACGACCGGCAGAGGGCGTCCGCCGCCGCCCCGAGTCCGAGGTCGATCCGCCCATGACGTGCCCGCCCCTCCCGCACCACCCCGACGCCCCCGCCGGCACCGCGCCGCAGGCCCGGCCCGAGGACGCCTTCCGCGCCGAGGACGAGCGGTTCGTGGCGCGGCTGCACGCGGAGCTGGAGGAGTTCTTCGGCCGGCAGCGAGCGGTCCTGGGCGGCATCTCGGCGGACGCCCTCCCGCTGCTGGACGCCGTCGTCGCGCTCTCCGCCGGCGGCAAGCGGCTGCGGGCGCGGCTGTGCTACTGGGGCTGGCGGGCGGCGGGCGGCGACCCGGAGGACCCGGCCGTGGTCCGGGCCGGGGCGGCGCTCGAGCTCTTCCAGTCCGCCGCGCTCATCCACGACGACGTCATCGACCGCTCCGACACCCGCCGCGGCGCCCCCAGCGTGCACCGCCGCTTCGAGTCCGTGCACGCGGACCGGGGCTGGGCCCTGGACGGTCCGGCCTTCGGCGTGGCCGCCGCGATCCTCTCGGGCGACCTGTGCCTGTCCTGGAGCGAGCAGTCGTTCGCCGCGGCCACCACCACGGCGCCCGGCGGCCACCGCGCACGGGCGGTCTTCGACCTCATGCGCTCCGAGGTGATGGCCGGGCAGTACCTCGACGTGCAGGGAGAGGTCGCCGGCGGGGGCCAGGACCGCGACGGCGCGGTGCAGCGGGCCCTGGACGTCATCCGGTACAAGTCGGCGAAGTACTCGGTGGAGCACCCCGTGGTGCTCGGCGCCGCCCTGGCCGGGGCGCCGGAGGCGGTCCTGGAGCGCTGCTCCGCGTTCGCGCTGCCCCTGGGCGAGGCGTTCCAGCTGCGCGACGACGTCCTGGGCGTGTTCGGCGATCCCGCGGCCACGGGCAAGCCCGCCGGCGACGACCTGCGCGAGGGCAAGCGGACGGTGCTCGTCGGCTACGTCCGCACGCTCGGCAGCGAGGCGCAGATCGCGCGGCTCGAGGACGCCCTGGGCCGGCCGGAGCTGACGGAGGAGGACGTCGAGGAGCTCCGCTCGCTCATCACGGCGTGCGGCGCCCTGGGCTCCACGGAGGAGCTCATCGAACGGCTCAGCGGGGAGGCGTTCACCGCGCTGGACCGGCTCGGGGCCGACGCCGTGCCGATGGCCGCGCTGCGCGGCCTCGCGACGGCTGCGGTCCGCCGCTCGTCCTGAGTCCGGCGCGCCGGTCAGGAGCGGGTCACCAGGCCAGGGCCTGCGCCCGGCGGCGGATCTCCGTCTTGCGCCCGTCCCGCAGCGCGTCGACGGGACGGCCCGGCAGGGACTCGTCCTCGGTGAACAGCCACGTGATCGCCTCGACGTCGGTGAAGCCGGAGTCCCGCAGGACCGCCACCGTGCCCTTCAGCGAGTCGACCACGGCGCCGTCCAGCAGGAAGGCGGCCGGCACCCGGCGGATGCTGTCGTGCGGGTTGCGGACGGCGAGGAGCGTCCCGTCGTCGACGAGGCCGTGGACGCGGGTGACCACGAGGCCGAGCTGCTCGGCGACGTCGGGCAGGGGCAACCACTCCTGGACGAGACCGTCCAGGCGGTCGAACTCCTCGGTGCTGATTCCGGATGTGTTCTTCACGCCCCCAGAGTGCCACGTCCGCCGGTGCCCGTGCCACGCGGGCCCGCCACGGTATGCTCGACCCGCGGAGCCGGCTGAGACCTCCGCACCTTCCCCGATCAGCGTCAGAGAGTTACTTCATGCCGTATCCCCCCGACAGCGACACGACCGACCCGAACGACGCACCGCGCTCCACCACCGCCGAGACCACTGCCGAGACCTCCGCCGAGGCCTCCGGGCGGCAGGACGACCGCTCCGCCGGCTGGGCGCGCCGCGCCCGGACGGGGTCGGCGGTCACCGCCGTCGCCGCCCTCGCCGCCCTGGGCGGGGGCACCGTGGCCCACGCCGCCCCCGCCCAGACGGCCCAGGTGGCCTCGGCGCCCCTGCTCGCCGGCCAGAAGACGACGAAGACCCCCGTGCACACCGTGTCCCCCGGGGACTCCCTGTGGGCGGTCGCCCAGCGCCACGGCGTGGCCGTGGACGAGCTCATGCGGTGGAACGACCTCTCCGGCGCGGCGCTGCTGCTGCCCGGGCAGGAGCTGCGCCTCTCCGGCGGGGCGGCCCCGGCGGCCGAGCCTTCGAAGAAGCCGGCCCCGCCCGCGGCGGAGCCGCCCCGGACGGAGCACGTGGTGCGCTCGGGCGACTCGCTGTGGAGCATCTCGCAGACGCGCGGGGTGTCGGTCCAGTCGCTCCTCGACGGCAACGACCTCACGGTGAACTCGCTGCTGCGCCCGGGCCAGCGGCTGTCGGTCTCGGAGCCGGCCCCCGAGACCGTGCGGACCGCCCAGGCCCCTGCCCCCGAGCGGGCCGAGCAGCCCCGGCCGGCGCCCGCGCGCGCCGTCGGCGACACCTTCCTGGGCCGCACGTACGAGGACGGGGTGGTGGACTCCGCCAACCGCCACCACGAGCAGCTCGCCGCCCGCCCCGCGCCCTCGCGCGAGGAGATGCGCCGGCTCGTCCACGACACCGCCGTGCGGATGGGCGTGGACCCGGCGCTCGCCCTGGCGCACGCCCACCAGGAGTCGGGCTTCGACCACCGGGCCGTGTCCCCCGCGGACGCCGTGGGCACCATGCAGGTCATCCCGGACGCCGGGGACTGGGCCTCGGGACTCGTGGGCCGGGAGCTCGACCTGCTCGACCCGCAGGACAACGTCACCGCCGGCGTGGCCATCATCCGGCAGCTGGGCCGCGCCGCGCCCAGCACCGACGTGGCCATCGCCGCGTACTACCAGGGCCTGCACGGGGTGAAGAAGTACGGGATGTACGACGACACCAAGCAGTACGTCAAGAGCGTCAAGACGCACCGCAAGCGGTTCGGACCGTGACCTGCGACCCAGCCTGCGCACAGCGCCCCGCCCTAGGCTGATCCCGTGCAGCACGCGCTCCCCGACCACCTGACCGGGACCGTCCTCGAGGGCCGCTACGAGCTGGGTCCGCGGATCGCCCGCGGTGGCACCGCCACCGTGTACCGGGCGGTGGACACCCGCCTGCAGCGCGTCGTGGCGGTCAAGCTCATGCACGCCCACCTGGCCGAGGACCCGGCCGCGGCGGACCGGTTCGTGCGGGAGGCCCGGTCGGCGGCGCGGCTGTCCCATCCCCACGTGGTCTCCGTGCTCGACCAGGGCCACGCCCCGGACGGGGTGCCGTACCTGGTCATGGAGCACGTGGCGGGCTCGACGCTGCGGGACCTCCTGCGCCGGCGCGGCGCCCTGCCCCCGGGCGAGGCGCTCGGGCTGCTGGAACCGGTCCTCGACGGGCTGGCGGCGGCCCACCGCGAGGGCCTGGTGCACCGCGACGTGAAGCCGGAGAACGTGCTGATCTCCGCCGCCGGCCGGGTGACCGTCGCGGACTTCGGTCTCACCCGCGCCGTCGACCAGCACACGGCGACCGGAACGGTGCTGGGCACGGTCGGCTACGCCTCGCCGGAGCTCGTCACGGGGCAGCGGGTCGACACCCGCGCGGACGTGTACTCGGCCGGGATCCTGCTCTTCGAGCTCCTGGCCGGCCGCCGTCCCTTCGAGGGCGGTCCGCTGGCCGTGGCCCGCGCCCACGCGGACGGCGCCGTCCCGGACCTGCGCACCCTCGATCCCGGTCTCCCGGCCGGTGTGGCGCGGCTGGTCGCCCGGGCCACGGCACGGGAGCCGGAGCGGCGTCCGCCCGACGCCGGCAGCTTCCTCGACGAGCTCCGGTCGGTCCGGGCGGGTCTGCGGCCCGCGGAGCTCGACCGCCCCCCGGGACCCGGCGCCGCCCGCGGCACCCCGGCCGTGCCGGCTCCGGACGCCGCGGCCACGGCGGCCCTGGACCCCGCGGTCGGACCCACCGCGGCCCTCGGGGCGGGCGCCCCCACGGAAGCCCTCGGCCGAACCGCTCCCACGGAAGCCCTCGGCCGAACCGCTCCCACGGAGGCCCTCGGTTCGAGCGGCACCACGGAGACCATCGGCCGGGACGCCCCCACCGAGACCCTCGGCCGGGACGCTCCCACGGAGGCGTTCGGCCCGGCGGCCGGCCGGACCGGGGTGCCGGGTCCGCACGCCGCGACCCTGGGAGCGGCCGGGGCCGGGGCCCCGGCGGTCTCCGGCCGGCCGCTGCCGGCGCGGACCTCGAGCGGCTCCTCCGACCCCTGGCGGCCCGAGGTCGAGCTGCGGCCCACCCGGCCCCTGCACGCGGCGGGGACGCTGGCCCTGGTCGCGCTCGCGGTGGCCGGGGCGGCATTCCTGGGCTGGCTCCTGGGCTCCGGTCCGGGCGGGACCGTGAGCGTGCCGGACGTGCGGGGAGCGGGTCCGGAGCTCGCCGAGCAGTACCTGGCCGGGGCCGGTCTGGGCAACGTCGCCGTGCACGAGACCGCGGACCCGGTGGCCCCCGCCGGCACCGTGCTCGGCACCGACCCGGAGGCCGGGGCCACGGTGCGCTCCGCGGAGCAGGTCGTCCTGCTGGTCTCGACCGGTCCCGTGCGGACCACCGCGCCCGACGTCACCGGGATGTCGGAGGAGGACGCCCGGGCGCGCCTCGAGGACGCCGGGCTGGCGGCCGGCACCCGGAGCCCGGTCGCCGACGACGCCGCCGCCGGGACGGTCGTGGGCCAGCACCCGGAGGCGGGCGAGGCGGTGGCCGAGGGGTCGGCCGTGGACCTCGCCGTCTCCCTCGGGGCCCGCGCCGACTCCGCGCCCGGGGTGCTGGGCAGGCCCGTGGACGAGGCGGTCCGGCTCCTCGCGGAGGCGGGGTTCGCGGCGCGGGTCGAGGAGAGCCTCGGCGCCCCCTTCGGCTACGTGGTGGCCCAGACGACGGACGGGGCCGAGGTCGTCCTCACCGTCGTCTGAGCGGACGGCAGGAACGGCCCCGGCCCCGTCGGCCGGTCCCGCGCTCAGCGGCGGGAGAGGTAGCCCGCCACGAGGAACGCGATCTCCAGGGACTGCATGTGGTTCAGGCGCGGGTCGCACAGCGACTCGTAGCGGTCCTGGAAGGAGGACTCGTCGACGGGGTCGGCGCCGCCGAGGCACTCCGCGACGTCGTCGCCCGTCATCTCCACGTGGATGCCGCCGGGGAAGGAGCCGATCGCCTCGTGCACCTCGAAGAAGCCGCGGACCTCGTCCACGACGTCGTCGAAGTTTCGGGTCTTGTACCCGGACGGCAGGGACACGGTGTTGCCGTGCATGGGGTCGGTGACCCACACGACCTTGGCGCCGGAGCGCTCCACGGCCTCGACGAGCGGGGGCAGCTTCTCCCGGATGTTCTTCGCGCCCATGCGGGTGATGAAGGTGAGCCGTCCGGGCTCGCGCTCCGGGTCGAGCTTGTCGATGAGCGCCAGCGCGTCGTCCCCGGTCGTCTTGGGGCCGAGCTTCACGCCGATCGGGTTGCGCAGCCGGGAGAGCAGGTCCACGTGGGCGCCGTCGAGCTCCCGGGTGCGCTCGCCGATCCACAGGAAGTGCCCGGACGTGCCGTACGGGAGGTGGGTGCGGGAGTCGATGCGGCTCAGCGCGCGCTCGTAGTCCAGCAGCAGGGCCTCGTGGCCGGCGTAGAACTCCGTGGTGCGCAGGGCGTCGAAGTCCGCGCCGCACGCGTCCATGAACTTCACGGCCCGGTCGATCTCGCGGGCGAGCGACTCGTACCGGGCGTGGGCCGGGTTCGTGGTGAAGCCCATGTTCCAGGCGTGCACGAGGCGCAGGTCCGCGAACCCGCCCGTGGTGAAGGCCCGGATGAGGTTCAGGGTCGAGGCCGAGGTGTGGTAGCCGCGCACCATCCGCCGCGGGTCGTGGACCCGGGACTCCTCGGTGAAGTCGAAGCCGTTGACCATCTCGCCGCGGAACGTCGGCAGCGTCGTGCCGTCGCGGGTCTCGTCGTTGGACGAGCGGGGCTTCGAGAACTGCCCGGCCATCCGGCCCATCTTCACCACGGGCATGGACGCGCCGTAGGTGAGCACCACGGCCATCTGCAGCAGCGTCTTGACCCGGGCGCTGATCCGGTCGGCGGTGGCGCCCTCGAAGGTCTCGGCGCAGTCCCCGCCCTGCAGGAAGAACGCCCGGCCGTTGGCGACCTCGGCCAGACGGTCGCGCAGCTTGTCCACCTCCCCCGCGAAGACGAGGGGCGGGACCGCGTTGAGCTCGGCGATCGAGGCGGCGAAGTCGGGGTGGTCGCGCCAGGTCGGCTGCTGGTCGGCGGCCAGCTCGCGCCAGTCGTCCAGCCCCGGGTAGTCGGCCGCGGAGGGCACCGGGGAGGCGAGGTTGCGAAGGCTGTCGGGAACGGTGAAGTCGAGCATCATGTCTTCCTATGTCTCGTCCGGGGCGGGGCCGGGCGCGGGATCAGGGTGCGGTGGGCCGCGGGGTGTCGTCGTCAGCGGCGCCGGGACGGTCGCGGTGGGCGATGGAGTCCGCGGTCCGGCGGGCGGTGTGGGCGGCGCTGCGCGCCTTGTCCTTGGCGTTGCCCACGAGCTCCGCCGCGGCCTGCTTGGTCTCCTGGCGCTTCTGCTCGGCGAGCCGCTTCTTGTGCTCCGAGGCGTAGACGTCCACGTAGACCTGGCCGGAGAGGGCCTGGATCGCGTGCATGATCTCGTCGGTGACCTCGCGGAGCAGGGCGTGCTCACCCTGCCGGCCCCGGTAGCGGGAGAAGTCGAGGGGCTCGCCGAAGATCGTGGTGACCCGGGCGCTGCGGCGGGGCAGCGGGAGCCTGGTCCCGATCGGCTGGACCTTGTCGGTGCCGACCATGGCGATCGGGACGACCGGGGCCCCCGTCTCGAGCGCGAGCCGGGCCACCCCGATCTTGCCCTTGTACATGCGGCCGTCCGGGGAGCGGGTGCCCTCCGGATAGATCCCGAGCAGCTCGCCCTCCAGCAGCTTGCGGCCGCCGTTGCTCAGGGACTTCGCGCTGGCCCGGCCCCCGGAGCGGTCCATGGGGATCTGGTTGATGGCGCGGAAGAACGCGGCCATCACCCTGCCCTTGACGCCGGGGCTGTTGAAGTAGTCGGACTTCGCCAGGAAGTACACCTGCCGGGGCACGGCCACGGGCATGAACACCGAGTCGGAGACGGAGAGGTGGTTGCTCGCGAGGATGGCCGGGCCCTCCTCGGGCACGTGCTCCAGGCCGCGCACCTCGGGACGGAAGGCGACGTTGATCAGGGGGCCGACGACGTAGCGCTTCAGAAACATGTAGACCATGTGGGAGGGGACTCCTTCGTGCTGATCGGGATGTCGCGAGGGTCCGTGCCGCTCGGACCGGGTCCGGCCTCCGGTATTCTCTCACGTCCGCACGGGCACCCGCGCCGGTCCGCCCGCCGACGGCGCCCGCCCTGACATCATGGACGCATGACGCCACCCGTCGAGGACCAGCACCTGCCCGCCCCCTCCGCGACCGTCGGGCCCGCCGCCGCGGACGATCCCGGCGCGCCCTTCCACCATCCGGCCGACGGGCCCGCGGGCGCGCTCGTGCTGCACGGCTTCACCGGCGTCCCGTTCAGCGTCCGCCCCTGGGGCCGGGCGCTGCACGCGGCGGGCGCCGACGTCGTCGGGCCCGTGCTGCCCGGCCACGGCACCCGCTGGGAGGACCTCGCCGGCGTCCGCTGGGAGCAGTGGCGCGACCACGCGGCCGAGCACGTGCAGCGGCTGCGGGCCCGGCACGACGTGGTGGTGGTGTGCGGGCTGTCCATGGGCGGGGCGCTCGCCCTGCACCTCGCCGCGACCCTGCCCGTCGACGGGGTCGTGGCTCTGAACCCGGCGCTGTCCCTCGTCAGCCGCACGGCCCGGCTCGCCCCGGCCCTGCACCGCGCGGTGCCGTCCGTGCCGGGCGTGGGGGACGACATCAGCCTCCCGGGCGTCACCGAGCACGCCTACCCGCGCACGCCCGTGGCGGGCGTCGCCGAGCTGGGCCGGTTCATGACCCGGACCCGGAGGATGCTGCCCGCGGTCACCGCCCCGGTCCTGGTGCTGCGCTCGCTGCACGACCACGTGGTGTCGGACGCCTCGCACCTGCACGTGCTGCGCCGGGCCGGCGGGGACGTGGAGCTGGTGCGGCTGGCGGAGAGCTTCCACGTGGCCACCCTGGACCGGGAGGCGGACGTGGTCGCGGCGCGGTCCGTGCGCTTCCTGGAGGACCTGCTGGCGGGCCGCAACCCGGTCACCGCGAGACCGTTGCGCCCCGCCTCTCGGGGGGACCGGCGATGAGTGCGGGCCCGGGGACGCCGGGCGGCGCCGGGCACGGCCCCGAGGACGAGTGGAGCCGGATCGTGTCGGACCTCGAGGACGTGCGCCGGGCCGGGGACCGGCACCTCGCCGGGCCCCGGGACTGGTCCCCCGAGGACGCCGGAGCAGAGGCTGCCGGGGAGCCGGAGGACGCGGGGGACGACGACGCGCCCTACTCCCCCGACCCCGGGCCGGTCACGCAGGGACTCAGCGGCGGGGCACTGCTGTCCTGGACCGTGCTGGTCGGGGTGCCCGTGCTGCTGGTGGTGCTCTCCCTCCTGCCCGGCTCCCTGCCGTGGTGGGCCATCGTGGGCGGCCTGGTCGCCGTGGTCGGGGCCATCGGCCACCTGCTGCGGTCCCTGCCCGACGACCGCGACGAGCTGGACGACGGCGCCCGCGTCTGACGGGGTTTGCGTGAGCCAATTCACTAGACTGGAGCGGACGGCCCACCGATCCCGATCCGAGGAGAACCCCATGCGCCACGTCGCGACCGACGCCCTCGTGGACCCACCGGCCCACAGCCGCATCACCGACTTCCTGCTCATGCAGGCGGGCCAGGACGAGGATCCGCACCTGTACACCGTCCTGGCACCGGAGGGGGCCGCCCGCGAGGTGCGCGCCCGGGAGTTCCTCGCCGCCGTGCAGGGTGTGGCCAAGGGTCTCGTGGCCGCGGGGATCGAGCCCGGGGACCGGGTGGGCATCCTCAGCCGGACGCGCTACGAGTGGACCCTCGCGGATCTCGCGATCTGGTACGCCGGCGCCGTTCCCGTCCCCGTCTACGACTCGTCCTCGACGCAGCAGATCGCCTGGATCATGGGCGACTCCGACGCCAAGGCCGTGTTCGTCGAGACGCAGGCTCTCGAGGACTCCGTGCTCGCTGCCTCGCGGGAGACGCCGTTCCGCGCCGCGGAGAACGTCTGGCGCCTGGACGGCACCGGCACGGGCCTCGACGACCTCGCGCGCGCCGGCGCGGACGTGCCGGACGAGGAGCTCGAGGCCCGCCGCACGTCGCGCGGGCTCGAGGACGTCGCCACGATCATCTACACCTCGGGGACCACCGGACCGCCCAAGGGGTGCGAGCTGACGCACGGGAACTTCGTGCGGCTGTGCGAGAACACGACCCTCGTCGTCGAGGACATCATCCACCCGGGCGCCCGGACGCTCCTGTTCCTGCCGCTGGCGCACGTCTTCGCCCGCTTCGTGGAGGTGATCGCCCTCTACTCCGGGACCGTCCTGGCCCACACCCCGGACGTGAAGAACCTGATGGCGGACCTCGGGGCCTTCCGGCCCACGTTCATCCTGGCCGTCCCGCGCGTGTTCGAGAAGATCTACCAGAGCGCCCGCCTCAAGGCCGAGAAGGCCGGCGGGGCGAAGTCCCTGATCTTCGAGCGCGCGGTGACCACGGCCGTCGCGTACTCGAAGGCCGGTCAGGACGGGCGGGTCCCGCCGCTCCTGCGCGCGCGCCACGCCCTCTACGACCGGCTCGTGTACTCGAAGCTGCGGGACGCGATGGGCGGGGAGGTCACGCACGCCGTCTCGGGCGGCGCCGCCCTCGGCACTCGGCTGGGCCACTTCTTCAACGGGATCGGCGTGTACGTCGTGGAGGGCTACGGGCTCACGGAGACCACGGCCCCGATCGCCGTCAACACCCCGGAGATCGGCAAGATCGGCACCGTGGGCCTGCCGCTGCCGGGCAACGAGGTGCGGATCGGCGAGGACGGGGAGGTCCTGGTCCGGGGCACCCACGTCATGCGCGGCTACCACGGGCGCGAGGACCTCACCGCCGAGGCCTTCGAGGACGGGTGGTTCCGCACCGGCGACCTCGGCTCGCTCGACGAGGACGGCGCCCTCACCCTCACCGGCCGGAAGAAGGAGATCATCGTCACCGCCGGCGGCAAGAACGTGGTCCCCAACGTGCTGGAGGACCCCATCCGCGCCTCGGCCCTGGTCTCCCAGGTCATGGTGGTCGGGGACGACCGGCCGTTCGTGGCCGCCCTCGTGACCCTCGACCAGGACGTGCTCCCCGCCCGCCTGGAGCTGATGGGCCTGGACCCCGCGATGCCGGTGGCGGAGGCCGCCCGCCACCCGAAGGTCGTCGAGCACGTCCAGGACATCGTCACCCGGGCGAACCAGGCGGTCTCCCGCGCGGAGAGCATCCGGGCCTTCGAGATCCTCGACGTCGACTGGACGGAGGCCTCCGGGCACCTGACCCCGTCCATGAAGATCAAGCGGGCCAGGATCGCGCAGGACTTCGCGGACCGGATCGAGGAGATCTACTCGCGCCCCGCCCCCGAACCGGCCGCGGCCCCCGCCACCCCGGCGGAGCGGATCAAGGAGAAGCTCTCCCACGCGCACCTGCCGGGCCGCGGCTGACCCGGGGCCGGCCGGCGGCCGGTGGGATCACCGGCCGCCGACGAGGGCCCCCGGGGACAGCGGTGAGTGCTCGGGGACGTCGAGGCCCAGCAGGGCGTTCTCGACGACCTCGCTGAGGGCGGGGTGGATCCAGTACTGGCCGCGCGCCATCGTGTGCGCGTCGAGGCCGAAGGACATGGCCTGCACCAGCGGCTGGATGAGCAGGGAGGCCTCCTCCCCGATCAGGTGCGCGCCCAGGAGGCGACCGGTGCCCTTCTCCGCGATCAGCTTGCACAGCCCCGTGCGGTCCTCCATGGCCCACCCGTAGGCCGTGGCCCCGTAGTCCTGCACCTTGACGGTGATCTCGCTGCCCTGCTCGACCGCCCACTGCTCGGCCTCCTGCTGCGTCATGCCGACGGAGGCGATCTGCGGGCTGGTGAACACGGCGGAGGGCACGAACCGGTGGTCGGTGGCCCGGAGGTCGCCGGGGTGCAGGAGGTTGTGCTGCACCGTGCGGGCCTCGGCGTTGGCCACGTGCTTGAGCTGGTAGGGCGAGCTGATGTCGCCCAGCGCCCACACGCCCTCGACGGGGCGGCCCGCGGAGAGGGCGCGCTGGTGCTCGTCGACGGCCAGCAGCCCGTCAGGCCGCACGTCCAGGCCGCCCGCCCGGGCGTCGAGCACGTCGGTGTTCGGCTGCCGGCCCGTGGCCACCAGCACCACGTCCGCGGGCAGGCGCATGACGAGCTCCGGGTCCTGCGGGTCGCGGAAGGTGACCATCACGGCGCACTCGTCGCCGTCCCACTCCTCGACCTCGCTCAGCGACCAGCCCGTCTCCAGCTTCCACTGCCGGGAGGCCTCGCGGGCGAACCGCTCGGCGATCTCCGGGTCGTGGTAGCGCAGGATCCGGTGCGAGCGGTTGACCTGGGTCACCCGCGCGCCGAGGCTGGAGAAGACGTGGGCGAACTCGGCGCCGATGTAGCCGCCGCCGACCACCACCACGCGGCGGGGCATCTCCTCGATGCGCATCACCGTGTCCGAGGTGTGCACCTGGGGCAGGTCGATCCCGGGGATCTCCGGCCGCACCGGGCGCGAGCCGGAGGCCACCACGATCTGGTCGGCCGTGAGGTCCTCGCCCGAGGCGGTGCGCAGGGTCCGCGGGGCGGTGAAGCGCACGTGCTCCTCGTAGACCGTCACGTGCGGCAGCGTCCGGCGGTACTCGAGCCCGCCGTGGGAGATCGCGTCGATCCGCCCGAAGATCCGGTCCCGCATCTCCCGCCAGCGTACGCCGTCCACCGAGACGTCGAGGCCGAGCCGGTCCGCCTCCTGGGCGCGGCGGGCCACGCTCGCCGGGTACGCGTACATCTTCGTCGGGATGCAGCCCACGTTGAGGCAGGTGCCGCCGAAGGTCCCGCCGTCGATGATGGCGACGTCCAGGCTCTCGTAGTCCTCGGTGAGGATCGAGTTGCCCGAGCCGGAGCCGATGATGATGAGGTCGAATTTCCGCATGCGGCCCATCCTATGCGCGGCCGCCGGGCGGCCCCCGCCGGCACCGCGGCCCTCCCGGGGTCCGTGGTGCCGGCGCGGGCGTGCCGGGTCAGCCGGCGGTGTCGAGCGCCAGCAGGAGGTCGCCGCCGGAGACCTGGGTGACGCCCTTGAGGGCCACGCGGGCGACCGTGCCGCCCGTGGGGGCGGTGATGGAGGCCTCCATCTTCATGGCCTCGATGGTGGCCACCTGGCCGCCCGCCTCCACGGTGTCGCCCTCGGCCACCGTCACGGTCACCGCCCCCGCGAACGGGGCGGCCACGTGGCCGCGGTCCGTGGGGTCGGCCTTCTCGGTCTCGGGCACCGAGGAGGTGATCGAGGTGTCGCGGACCTCGATCATCCGGGGCTGGCCGTTGAGGGTGAGCATCACGGTGCGCATGCC
>NZ_NSKF01000025.1:0-56793 GCF_002287015.1 Kocuria sp. WN036 | reverse complement strand
CCCCGCCGCCCAGCGCACCACTGCCGAACCGCACGACGAGCGGCGCACCCGCCGCGGACAGGAGTCCCCATGACCTCGCAGACCAACGGTCAGTTCGACCGCACGCCGCTGATCGCCGGCAACTGGAAGATGAACATGGACCACGCCCAGGCGATCACCCTGCTGCAGAAGCTGGCGTGGACCCTGGACGACGCCAAGCACGACTACTCCCGCGCCGAGGTGGCCGTCTTCCCGCCGTTCACCGACCTCCGCTCCGTCCAGAGCCTCGTGGACGGTGACGACCTGCGCGTCGTCTACGGCGCCCAGGACCTCTCCGACCAGGACTCCGGCGCCTACACCGGCGACATCTCCGGCCAGTTCCTGGCCAAGCTCGGCTGCACCTACGTGCTCGTGGGCCACTCCGAGCGCCGCACGGTCCACGGCGAGTCCGACGAGCTGTGCAACGCCAAGATCGCCGCCGCCCACCGCCACGGCCTGGTCCCGGTGCTGTGCGTCGGCGAGGGCCTCGAGGTCCGGCAGGCCGGCGAGCACGTCGCCTTCACGCTCGAGCAGCTGCGCGGCTCCATCGCCGGCCTCGAGGCGGACCGGGTGGCCGAGCTCGTGGTGGCCTACGAGCCCGTCTGGGCGATCGGCACCGGCGAGGTCGCCGGTCCCGAGGACGCCCAGGAGATGGCCGCCGCCATCCGCGCCGAGCTGGCCGGGCTCTACGACGACGGGACCGCCGCGAAGACCCGCATCCTCTACGGCGGTTCCGCGAAGGCCGCCAACGCCGGCTCGATCCTCAAGGGCAAGGACGTGGACGGCGTCCTCGTCGGCGGCGCCAGCCTCGACGCCGAGGAGTTTGCTAGCATTGCCAGGTTCGAGCAGCACCTCGTGACCGACTGATCACGACCCCCTGACCGTCCGCGCCCGCCGGGCGCGGCTGCTCGACGGACACCCCCGAGGGAAGGCCCCAGTGGAAATTCTGCAGAACGTGCTCCTGGCGATCATCGTGCTCACGAGCCTCCTGGCCGTTCTCCTCGTCCTGCTCAACAAGGGCAAGGGCGGGGGCCTCTCCGACATGTTCGGCGGCGGCATGACCCAGTCCCTCAACACCTCGGGCGTGGCGCAGAAGAACCTGGTCCGCCTCACCACCACCACGGCCGTGGTCTGGGCCCTGTCCATCGCGGCCTACGCGCTGACCATGCGCTTCGCCGAGGTGGCCGTCTGAGCCGACGGCTGGTCGAACGACCCCCGGCCTCCCCGGCCGGCCACGGAAGTCCGTGCTCGGCCGGGGAAGCCGGGGGTCGTCCGCGCTGAGGGGCCGCCGCATGCGCCCGGCGACGTGCGGTCCCCGCGCCCCGGATCAGCGCCCGTACTGGACCCGCAACGAGGCGTCGTCGGGCAGCACCACCACGGTGCCCTCCTCGACGGACCACCCCTCGTGGAGGAAGAAGTACCGTTCCCCGCTGACGGTGAGCAGGCGCAGCCCGTCGTAGCGGTACAGCGGGGCCCCGGCCGTGCCCAGCTCGCGCGTCGTGACCCCCGGGACGTCGAGGCCCAGTGGTTCCTGGCTGTAGACCTGCGCCCGGGGCAGCCACGGCAGATTCACCTCGAGATCCTCCGCGAGCCCCCGTCCACGGGCCTCCGCGAAGTTCGAGGTTCCCCAGAAGAGCAGCAGCGCCACGAGGACCAGGAGCAGCGTCGCCTCGACGGCCTGCTGCTCGGCGGGCCGTCGAGGGCCCTCGACGGCGGCGGCACAGCGGCGGATGCGGACGGCCCACGCGGCCACGAGCACGCCGGCGGTGACGAGGTACGGGGCGTACAGGGGGCTGTAGACGCGTTCGGCGAACAGCAGGACGACCATGAGGCCGATCAGGGCCCCTGCACCGAGCAGAGCCGCCCGCGGCAGTGTGGTCGCCCACCTGCCGGCCGCTCCCCGGTCGATGCGTCTCCGCAGCAGCCGGTCCAGCCAGACCCACAGCATCGCCAGCGCGATCAGCAGCAGCAGCGGCAGGTACAGCGCGCTGATGCTCAGCAGCGCGAAGTCCCGCGTGGTGTAGCCGAACAGGTTGACGTGCAGTCCCATCCACTCGGCCTGCGCCTTCGCGCGAGCCCAGCCGAAGTAGAACACCAGGGCCGTGACCACGGTGGCCGGCGGCCCGATGACCGACACGTAGCCCAGGACGTGCGACCACACGGAGCCGGGCGGGGCAGCGGTCTCCGTCATCGTTGCCGCCCGGTACCGCAGCCGCAGCGGCCCGTCAGGAGCCGGGGGCCGGACATGCCGTCGTGCCGGGGGCGTAGTCCAGGGCGACCGTGCTGAGGGCCGGGTCCTCGAGCACGTAGCCGGAGCCCGAGAGGGCCACCGGCAGCGAACCACCCGCCTCCGGGACCGGTGCCGGGGGCGCCACGAAGAACGGTCCGGTCGATGCCCACTGGATCGGCACGGGAGTCGGCCCCACGGTGACGAACTGCACGCTGCCCACGGGCAGTGCCCGGTCCTGCATGTTTCCGCGCAGGTGGACGGGCACGCCTCCGCACGGCGGCACGGGCACGGCGGACTCGCCGGCCTCGTCCGGCGCGCTCGCGAGCCCCGTGATGGACAGGGGGCAGGCGGTGCCCGGCGTGTCGACGAGCACGGGCACGTCCTCGGGGTGGTCCCGGTGGAACTGCACCAGACGCTGCAGCATGGCGACCGCCGCAACGTCGTGACAGCTCTGCGGGAGCGGGGCGGCAGCCAGTGCCGCCGCCCCCTGGGACCAGAGCGCCTCGTCGTTGGTCACGGCCGCCCGGCACAACAGGGAGGCGGCGTCCTGCGCGCTCGCGCCGGCGAGACTGTCGTGGTCGCACGTGCCGGCGCGCAGGGCCACGTACCATCCCGGTTCTCCGGGACCGACGGGTCCGATCGGCAGACCGCCGATCACGGGAGCGACGCGAGGAGGGGCCGGGGTGCTGCCCTCGCCGCCGCTCCCGCCGCCGGGACCCCCACCGCCGTTGCTCCCACCGCCGGGAGCGGCACCGCCGGGAGCGGCACCTTCGGGAGCGGCACCGTCGGGAGCGGCACCGTCGGGAGCGGCACCGTCGGATCGGTCGCGGTCGGAGCCGTCACGCCCGGGCCCGGCGGCGTCCTCGGAGCCGGGCTCGGCACTCGGAAGGTCCGTGGAGCCGTCCGAGGTCCGCGCGGAAAGGTCCGATTCCGGCTCGGTGGTCTGCTCGGCCGCAGGGGATCCGTTCGCCGGCTCGGCGCCGTCGTCGGGCCCGCCCCGGCCGCACGCCGTGAGCACCACGAGGACGCCGGCGGCCAGGACGGTGCCGGCGCGGACGGGACGTGCCGGGAACACGACCTCACCGGCCGTCCGCGCTCGTCCGGATGTCGCCACAGGTACGCAGGATCTCCATGGTCATGGATCCCGTTCTCTTCGCCAGGCGCTCGGGTGCCGACTCTCATCGGTGAGCATGACGGCACAGGCGTCACTACGGCGTGACTACCGTCCGGTCACTCGGGGTGCTTCGCCCCGGCGGCCCGACGCGTCAGCCGTCGAGGGCGTCCTGCGTGACCAGCAGCAGCGTCTCCTCGGTCCCGCGCACCCCGGCCCCGGGCGTGCGTTCGATCGGGGCGCCGCCGCGGACGGCCGCGACCGCCCCTGCCTTGTCCGCCCCGGCCACGAGGAACCAGACCCGCTCCGCGCTGTTGATCATCGGCAGCGTCATGGTCACCCGCTCCGGCGGGGGCTTGGGGGAGTCTCGCACCCCCAGCACGGTGGCGTCCTGCTCGTGCACGTGCGGCAGCCCCGGGAACAGGGAGGCCACGTGGCCGTCGGGGCCCAGGCCCAGCAGCGAGAGGTCGAACCGGGGGAAGGCCTCCGTCCGCTGCTCCGCGTCGGCCGCCGCCGCCAGCTCGCGCCGGTAGTCGAAGGCGGCGTCCTCGGCGGTGGCGAAGTCGTCGGCGCTGCCCATGTAGTGCACCCGGTCCGGGTTCAGGTCCAGGGCCCCGCCCACGGCCTCGACGGCCTGGACGCAGTTGCGATCGGCGCTGTCGCCGGCCACGAAGCGCTCGTCCGACCACCACACGTCGACGCGGGTCCAGTCGACCTCGTCCCGGCGGGCGGAGGCGGCGAGGGCCGCGAGCACCGCGGTGCCCATGCTCCCGCCGGTGAGCACGAGGCTCGCCTCCCCGCGCTCCTCCTGCGCCGCCACGACCACGTCGAGGACCCGGTCCGCGGTGTCCGCGGCGAGCGACTGCTTGTCCGGGTGGGCGACGGTCTCCAGCTCGGCGCTCATGCGCGCTCCTCCCCGGGGGCCAGGACGGACGTCTCGGGTGCCGGGACGGATGCCTCGGCGGCCGGGACCGCACCGGAGTCCGGTTCCGCCGGCTCGTCCGCCGGGGCGTCGTCGGGCGTCGTCCGGTCCCGGTCGGGGAGGCGGCCGCCGTGCTCGGCGAGGAACCGTGCGGCGCCGGGGGTGAGCTCGCCGGCGGTGTCCACGATCTGGGCGATCCGCACGTCCCGCAGGCCGGTCGTGATCACCTCGCCGTAGACCTCGTCGGGGTCCAGGCGCCGGAGCTCCTCGGCGATGCAGGCGTTGAGGTCCCGCACGGGCATGGCGATCTGCTGGTCGGGCTGACCGGGCTGCCGCAGCATCGCCACGGACCGGCCCGGGCGCTCGAGCACGATCTCGCCGTCGTCCCGGACCAGGGTCACCCGGTCGAGGCGGCGGGGCCCGGGGCTGTTGACCAGCGTCACGTCGGCGTCGAGCCGGGTGCCCAGCCACGTGCCGAGCAGCACCACGCTGGGGGAGCGGCCGCATCCCTCCACGACGACCTCGCGCACGGGCGCGGGCTCCGCCTGGTCCAGGACCGCGGCCAGCTGGATCCGCCAGTTGGTCACCCGGGTCCAGGCGAGATCCGTGTCGCCGGGGACGTACCGGGTGCTCAGCTCGGCGAGCGCCTCGTAGGCGTCGTCGCTGCGCGCGGAGTCCGTGATCCGCCGGTGGGCGATCCCGGCGATGGACGAGGTGTGCGGCGAGGGCGGCGGCACCGTGTGCGCCCACCAGGCGACGATCGGGGCATCCGGCAGCAGCAGCGCCGAGAACAGGGTCTCGGTGGGCTCGGCGAGCTCGCCGTAGCCGTGCAGCACGATGACCTCGGAGGCGCCGGCGTCACCGCCCATGCGCAGCTGGGCGTCGAGCCGGGTGCTCTCCGCCTGGGAGTGCGCCACGTGCACGAGGATCCGGCACGGGTGCTCGTGGCTCGCGAAGTTCGCGGCCTCCAGGGCGGCCTCGGAGTGCCCGGCCTGGGCGAGGATCACGAGCGTGAGGACCCGGCCGAGCGTGACGACGCCGTGCTGGTCCCGCAGCTGGCTCAGCTTCTTGTCGATGGCCGAGGTGGTGGTGTTCTCCATCGAAACGATCACGGTCGCCTCCAGACGCGTCCGTCGCGGGCCAGCAGCTCGTCGGCGGCGGCGGGTCCCCAGGACCCGGGCGCGTAGGGCTCCGGCATGATCTCCTGCTCCGACCAGCACTGCTCGAAGGGGTCGAGGATCCGCCAGGACAGCTCGACCTCCTCGTGGTCGGGGAACAGCGGTGGTTCCCCGAGCAGCAGGTCGAGGATCAGGCGCTCGTAGGCCTCCGGGCTGGACTCGGTGAACGAGTGGCCGTAGCCGAAGTCCATCGTGACGTCCCGGATCTCCGACTGGGTCCCGGGCACCTTGGAGCCCAGCCGGATGGTCACGCCCTCGTCGGGCTGGATCCGGACCACGATGACGTTCTGTCCCAGGTCCTCGTGGCCGTTGTCCCCGAACAGCAGGTTGGGGGAGTTCTTGAACTGCACCGCGATCTCGGTCACCCGCCGGCCCAGGCGCTTGCCGGCGCGCAGGTAGAACGGCACGCCCGCCCACCGGCGGTTGTTGATGTCCACGCGCAGCGCCGCGTAGGTCTCGGTGCGGGAGTCGGCGGGGATGTCCTGCTCCTCGAGGAAGCCCCGCACGCGCTCACCGCCCTGCAGACCGGCCTCGTACTGGCCGAGCGCCGAGTGCGCCGCCCGGTCCTCGGGGACGACGACGGAGGCCAGGACCTTCGCCTTCTCGGCGCGCATGTGGTGGGCCTGGAAGGACAGCGGCTCCTCCATGGCCGTGAGGGCCAGCAGCTGCAGCAGGTGGTTCTGGATGACGTCGCGGGCCGCGCCCACGCCGTCGTAGTAGCCGGCGCGGGAGCCGATGCCGATGTCCTCGGCCATGGTGATCTGCACGTGGTCCACGAACTGCGCGTTCCACAGGGGCTCGAACATCTGGTTCGCGAAGCGCAGCGCCAGGATGTTCTGCACCGTCTCCTTGCCCAGGTAGTGGTCGATGCGGAACACCGAGTCCGCCGGGAACACCCGCTCCACGATGGCGTTGAGCTCCTGCGCGGACTCGAGGTCGTGGCCGAAGGGCTTCTCGATGACCACGCGGCGCCACCCGGAGGCGTTCTCGTGCTGGGCCAGGCCGTGGTCGGCGAGCTGCTGGCAGACCGTCTCGAACGCCTTCGGCGGGATCGAGAGGTAGAACGCGTGGTTGCCGCGCGTGCCCGAGTGCACGTCGAGCTCCTTGAGGGTCGACTTGAGCGCCTCGTAGGCCTTGTCCTCGTCGAACTCCCCGCGCACGAACCGGACGCCGGAGGCGAACTGGCGCCACACGTCCTCCTGGAAGGGGGTGCGGGCGTGCGCCTCGACGGACTCGCGCACCACCTCGCGGAACTGCTCGTGGGACCAGTCGCGGCGGCCGAAGCCGACGAGCGCGAAGGACGGCGGCAGCAGACCCCGGTTGACGAGGTCGTACATCGCCGGCAGCAGCTTCTTCTTCGCGAGGTCTCCCGTCACGCCGAAGAGCACGAGCGCCGACGGGGCGGCGACCCGGACGAGCCGCCTGTCCCTCGGGTCCCGCAGGGGATTGCGGGCGTTGTTGTCTGGCAACGGTACTCCTTCACGTCTCTGCGGGGCCGTGGCACCCACGGGGGCCTGCACGCGCAACGGTCGGCGCGGGAACTCCCGCGCCGACCGTGGCGTGCTCCCATTCTAGGTCAGCGGTCCGGTCGTGCCGGCCGGGTCAGCCGCCGAGGGCGTCGACGGCCTGGCGCAGCCGGTCCACGCCGGCGGCGCGGTCCGCGAGCCGCAGCCGCAGCACGGGCCGCCCGTGGTCGGCGAGGACCTGGGCGTCCCCGTCGGCCTGGGCCGAGATCAGCTCGCCGAAGCTGAACGGGCTGTCCGGGATCTCGAGGTCCGTCTCCGAGGCGGCGGTGATCTGCAGGTACACGCCCTCCGCCGGTCCGCCCTTGTGGTACTGGCCGGTGGAGTGCAGGAACCGGGGGCCCCAGCCGAACGTCACGGGCCGGCCGGTGGCCCGGGCGAGGACGGGGCGGACGCTCTCCAGCTCGGCCCACGAGAGCCGGTCGAAGTACGCCTGCACGGACAGGTAGCCGGTCTCCGGCAGCTGCGCGAGCAGCTTGGCGAGCGCGTCCTCGACCGTCTGCGCCCCGTCGAGCAGCTCCTGCGCCCCGCGGATCTCCACGGGCCCGTCCACGACGTCCGCGGCCGTGGGCTGCGGCTTGTCCTCGAGCAGGGCGCGGGTGGCGTTCTTGGCGGACTCCACGTCGGGCTGGTCGTACGGGTTGATGCCGAGCAGCCGCCCGGCCGCCGCGGTGGCGACCTCCCACAGCATGAGCTGGGCGCCGAGGGAGCCGGAGACCCGCACGACGTCGCCCTCGGGGGCCTGCTCCTCGTCCACGCCGACGAGCTCCACGACGAGGACGTCGGAGGCCCCCGAGGAGGCCTCCGGGGCGTCGCCGGCGCCGACGACGACGGGCAGCACGCCCTTGCCCTCCTTGCCCGTGGACTCGGCGATCAGCTGCTCCGCCCAGTCGGCGAACCCGGCGATCCCGGAGCCCAGGTCCCGGAACACGAGCTTGTTGCGCAGCGGCTGCGTGCCGCCGAGCGCCGCGCCCAGGTGCAGGCCGGGGTTGTCCTCGACGTCCTCGCGCAGCACCTCGCCGGCCTCGTCGGCGTCGTCGAGCAGGGCCCCGACGTCCACGCCGGCCAGACCGGAGGGGACCAGGCCGAAGGCGGTGAGCGCCGAGAAGCGCCCGCCCACGGTCGGGTCGGCGGTGAAGACCCGGCGGTAGCCGGCCTCCCGTGCGGACGCCTCCATGGGCGAGCCGGGGTCGGTGACCACCACGATGCGCGAGGCGGCGTCGATGCCCGCGTCCTCGAACGCCCGGGCGAAGACCCGTCGCGCCGAGTCGGTCTCCACGGTGGAGCCGGACTTGGAGGAGACCACGATCGCGGTGCGCTCGAGGCGGTCGGCGAGGGCCGCGCCCACCATCTCCGGGTCCGTGGAGTCGAGCACGAACAGCTCGACCCCGGCGGTCCGGGTGATCACCTCGGGGGCCAGGGAGGACCCGCCCATGCCCGCCAGCACGAACCGGTCCACGCCCTCCGCCGCGAACTCCTCCCGCAGCGCGGTGATCTCGGCGACGAGCGGGCGGGAGACCTCGGCGGCCTCCACCCAGCCCAGCCGCTTGGCGGACTCGTCCTCGGCCGCAGCGCCCCACAGGGTGGGGTCCTGGGCGAAGAGCTTGGAGGCGAACCTGTCGCCCACCAGCGCGGGCACGTGCCGGTCGACGGCCTCGCGGGCGGCGCCGGAGGTCTGGACGGACAGGGAGCTCATGGGTTCTCCTTCGGGTGGGGCGGCACGGACGGTGCTCGGGTCAGGACGGGACGGGCTCAGCGGGCGTTGTCGAGGGCGGCGCGCACGGTGTCGAGCAGCTCCGCCCAGGAGTCCTCGAACTTGGTGAGCCCCTCCGCCTCGAGCTGGGCGACGACCTCGTCGTAGGAGATCCCCACGCCGGCGATCCGGTCCAGGAGCTCGTTGGACTCCGCGTAGGTGCCGGTGACGGTGTCCCCGGTGACCTCGGCGTGGTCGAACGTGGCCTCCAGGGTCTTCTCCGGCATGGTGTTCACGGTGTTCGGGGCCACCAGCCCGGTCACGTACAGGGTGTCCGGCAGGGACGGGTCCTTGACCCCGGTGGAGGCCCACAGCGGGCGCTGCGGGTTCGCCCCGGCCGAGGCCAGCCGCTCCCAGCGCTCGGTGGCCAGGGCGTCCTCGTAGATCTGGTAGGCGAGCCGGGCGTTGGCCAGACCGGCCTTGCTCTTGAGCGCGGCGGCCTCGTCGGTGCCGATCGCGTCCAGGCGCTTGTCGATCTCGGAGTCCACCCGGGAGACGAAGAAGGACGCCACGGAGTGGATGGTGGAGAGGTCCTTGCCGTTCTCGAGCGCCTGTTCCAGGCCCAGCTGGTAGGCGTTGATGACCGCGCGGTAGCGCTCGAGGGAGAAGATCAGCGTCACGTTGACGGAGATCCCCTCGGCGATGGTCGCGGTGATCGAGGGCAGGCCCGCCTCGGTGGCGGGGATCTTGATCAGCGCGTTGGGGCGGTCGATGGTCTGGGACAGGCGCTGGGCCATGGCGGCGGTCGCCTCGGCGTCCTGGGCCAGGCGGGGGTCCACCTCGATGGACACCCGCCCGTCCTCGCCCTGGGTGGCCTCGGCGATGGGGGCGAAGAGGTCGCAGGCGTCGCGCACGTCGTCGGTGGTGATGGCCAGCACGGCCTCGTCCACGTCCGTGCCGGCGGCGGCGAGCTGCTTGACCTGGTCCTCGTAGGCGTCGTGCTTGGCCAGCGCGGCGGCGAAGATCGTCGGGTTCGTGGTCACGCCCACGACGTCCTTCTCGTCGATCAGCCGCTGCAGCCCGCCGGAGGCAAGGCGTTCGCGGGAGAGGTCGTCGAGCCAGATCGAGACGCCGGCGTCGGAGAGCTTCTGGGTGGGGGTGGTCATGTGTCTGTCACTCCTCGTGCTCGGGGGAAGGTGGTCGGTCGGTGCGCGCCGGGGCTCAGCGGCCCACGGAGGCGGTGGCCTGCGCCGCGGTGAGGGACTCCTGGGCGGCGGCGGTGACGGCCTCGGCGGTGATGCCGAACTCGCGGTAGAGGGTCTCGTAGTCGGCGGACTCCCCGAAGTGCTCCAGGGACACGGCCCGCCCGTGCTCGCCGAGCAGGTCACGCCAGGACATGGCGATCCCGGCCTCCACCGACACGCGGGCCTTCACGGCCGCCGGGAGCACGGACTCGCGGTACTCGGCGTCCTGGGCGTCGAACCACTCCCGGCACGGCATGGACACCACGCGGGCGGCCACCCCCTGCGCCTTGAGCTGCTCGCGGGCCTCCACGGCCAGGGAGACCTCGGAGCCGGTGCCGATGAGGATCACGTCCGGGGTGGACTCGGTGTCGGCCAGGACGTAGCCGCCGCGGGCCACGCCCTCGGCGGAGGCGAACTTCTCCCCCTCGGCCTCGGGGTGCAGGTCCGTCCGGGCGAAGGTGGGCACGTTCTGGCGGGTCAGGGCGATGCCGGCCGGGCCGTGCCGGTTCTCCAGCATCGTCCGCCACGCGATCGCGGTCTCGTTGGCGTCGGCCGGGCGCACCACGTCCAGGCCCGGGATCGCGCGCAGCGCCGAGAGCTGCTCCACGGGCTGGTGGGTGGGTCCGTCCTCGCCGAGGCCGATGGAGTCGTGGGTCCACACGTAGATCGAGGGGACCTTCATCAGCGCGCCCAGGCGCACGGCCGGGCGCTGGTAGTCGGAGAAGATCAGGAACGTCCCGGAGAACGCCCGGGTCTGGGAGGACATGGTGATGCCGTTGACGATCGCCGCCGCGGCGTGCTCGCGGATGCCGAAGTGCAGCACCCGCCCGTAGGGGTTGCCGGTCCACTTCGCGGTGGAGCGGGCCTCGGGGATGAAGGAGGGCGCGGACTCGATGGTGGTGTTGTTGGAGCCGGCCAGGTCGGCCGATCCGCCCCACAGCTCGGGGAACGTGTCGGCGATCGCGTTGATCACCTTGCCGGAGGCCGAGCGGGTGGCCACGTCCTTGCCGGCCTCGAAGACGGGGAACGCGTCGGCGTAGTTCTCAGGCAGCTCCTCGGCGCGGATCCGGTCGTAGAGCTTCGCCCGCTCCGGGTTGGCCTCCCGCCAGGCCTGGAACTGCCGCTCCCACTCGTCGCGGACCTGCTTCATGCGGTCCTGGATGCCGCGGGTGTGGGCGATGACCTCGTCCTCCACCACGAAGGACTTCTCGGGGTCGAACCCGAGGATCTCCTTGGTCGCCGCGACCTCCTCGGCGCCGAGCTTGGAGCCGTGGATGCCGCCGGTGTTCTGCTTTCCCGGCGCCGGGTACCCGATGATCGTGCGCAGGGCGATCAGCGAGGGCTTGGCGGTCTCGGCCTTCGCAGCGCGGATCGCGGCGTAGAGCTCCTCGACGTCCTCGACGTAGTCCCCGGTCTTCGTCCAGTCCACCCGGGCCACGTCCCAGCCGTAGGCCTCGTAGCGCTTGAGGACGTCCTCGGTGAACGCCACGTCCGTGTCGTCCTCGATCGAGATGTGGTTCTGGTCGTAGATCACCACGAGGTTGCCCAGCTCCTGCACCCCGGCCAGCGAGGACGCCTCGGAGGTCACGCCCTCCTGGAGGTCGCCGTCGGAGGCGATCACGTACACGGTGTGGTCGAAGACGGACTCGCCCGCGGGGGCCTCGGGGTCGAACAGGCCGCGGGTGTAGCGCTGGGCGTAGGCGAAGCCCACGGCCGAGGCCAGGCCCTGGCCCAGCGGGCCGGTGGTGATCTCCACCCCGGTGGTGTGCCGGTACTCGGGGTGGCCCGGGGTCTTCGAGCCCCAGGTCCGCAGGGACTCGATGTCCTCGAGCTCCATGCCGTAGCCGGAGAGGAACAGCTGCAGGTACAGCGTCAGCGAGGTGTGCCCGGGGGAGAGGATGAAGCGGTCACGGCCCGTCCACCGGTCGTCGGTGGGGTCGTGGCGCATCACCTTCTGGAACAGCAGATACGCCGCCGGAGCCAAGGACATCGCCGTGCCGGGGTGGCCGTTGCCCACCTTCTCCACCGCGTCCGCGGCCAGCACCCGCACCGTGTCCACGGCACGCCGGTCCTGCTCGGTCCAGGTCAGCTTCTGATCGAGTTCGGTCGCCAAGATTCGGTGCCCTTTCCATTGGGGTCCGCTGCCGTGCGCAGCGGGTGCCGGTCGTGGACCGGCGGTTTGGGTCCAGCTTAGGTCACGCGCATTTCGGGCGTGTGACCGACGGCACCGGTCCCCGGGGCCCCGGACGTCTTTCCCGTCATGTCCGGAGCGGGAACGGACGCCGCCACGCGCTATGCTGTATAGGACCTTCTTCCGCGCCCGCGACCACCGCGCCGACCGCTCCTGCGTGCCGGCGACGCACCGTCTCCGGGCCGACCTCGCGCACGGAGCCGGGGGAACACCACCGCAACCGGGAGCAATGATTCTGTGAACTCACTCGAGACGTCGGGACCCGCAGGACGAGCCGTCCTCGGCAACGGGCACACGGGTGATGCGGCGGCCCCCCTCCGCGAGGGACGGATGACGGCCTCCCGGAAGGTGCGGGCCTACGTGGCCCTCATGAAGCCGCGGATCATCGAGCTGCTGCTCGTGGCGACCGTGCCGACCATGATCTTCGCCCAGCAGGGCATGCCGAACCTCTGGCTCATCCTCAACACCCTCGTGGGCGGCACGCTCGCGGCGGGCGCGGCCGGCGCCTTCAACTGCTACATCGATCGGGACGAGGACCGGGTGATGAAGCGCACGGCCAAGCGCCCGCTGGTCACCGGAGAGGTCACCGACCGCGAGGCCCTCGTCTTCGCGTGGGTCCTCACGGCCGTGTCGGTCGCCTGGCTCACGATCGGGGTCAACGTGCTCGCCGGCGCCCTGGGTGCGGCGGCCATCTTCCTCTACGCCGTCTTCTACTCGATCGTGCTCAAGCGCCGCACCGCCCAGAACATCGTCTGGGGCGGGGTCGCCGGGTGCATGCCGGTGCTGATCGGATGGGCCGCCGTGACGGGCGGCCTAGACTGGCCCGCGCTCGTGCTGTTCCTGTTCATCTTCCTGTGGACCCCGCCGCACTACTGGCCGCTGTCCATGAAGTACGCCGACGACTACTCCCGCGCCGGGGTCCCCATGCTGGGCGCCGTGGCCGGGGCCCGCACCGTGGGCAGCCAGGTGGTCCTTTACGCGTGGGCCACGGTGGTGTGCTCGCTGCTGCTCGTCCCCGTCGGCGGCGCCGGCTGGGTCTACGCCGTGACCGCTCTGGCCTCGGGCGCCTGGTTCGTGGGCCACAGCCACAAGCTGCACGCCCTCGCGGTGGCCGGCCGGCCCACGGACAAGCAGGCGATGCACGTCTTCCACGGCTCGATCGCCTACATCACCTTCGTGTTCCTCGCCCTGGCCGTCGACCCGTTCGTGGGCGGCCCCGTCCTCTGAGCCCGACGGGGCCGGCAGGCCCCGCGGCGCCCGCGTCCGGCCGGGGGACCGGCCGGACCTAGGATGGTCGCATGCTCAGCATGACCTTCACCGGGCTCGTCGCCTACCCGATCACACCCTTCCAGCAGGGTGGCCGCCTGGACCTGGAGTCCTTCGGGCGCTACGTCGGCCGGCTGTCCCGATCGGGCGTGGACGCCCTGGTGGTCCTGGGCAGCTCGGGCAGCTTCGCGTACCTCTCCGGGGAGGAGCGGGCCGAGGTCGTGGGCGTCGCCGTGGAGGCCGCCCGCGGCTCCGGGGTGCCGGTGGGGGCGGGGATCTCCGCGATGACCACCCGCGAGGTCCTCGAGATGGCCTACGCGGCGGAGAACGGCGGGGCGGACGGGCTCGTGCTCAACCCGCTGTCCTACATCCCGCTCGTCTCCCAGGAGATCGCCGACCAGGTGGAGACGGTCTCGGCGGCCGTGTCCCTGCCGCTGTGCATCTACAACAACCCGACGACGACGGGCTTCACGTACCCGGTGGAGCTCGCCGCCGAGCTGTCCTGGCTGGAGAACGTCAGCGCGTTCAAGGACACCGCGGACTCCCCGGCGGACCTCGCCGCACGGCGGCACCGGTTCGCCGAGCTGGCGGAGCCGGGGACGGCCCACGGGGTCAGCGGGGAGCGGCTGCTCCACGAGGCGGCACCGGACGCCGCGGCCTGGCACTCCGGGATCGCCGCGGTGCTCCCGCGCCAGTACGCCGCCTTCCGGGCCGCGGTGGTCTCGGGCGACGACCGCGCGGTGCGCACCTGGCAGGCGGCGCTGACCCCGCTGATGGAGATCCTGCGCCAGGAGCGGCCCCTGAGCTCCCTGTACGCCCTGGCCGAGGTGTGCGGCGTCAGCACGGCCCCGCCGCGGCGGCCGCTGCTGCCGATCCCCTCGGCCAGCCGGCAGCGCCTGGCCCAGGCCGTCGAGGAGCTGCTCGACGAGGCGCCCGACGAGCGGGCCTGAGGGCCTCAGCCGCGGGACGGGGCCTCGGCCGGCTGCGCCCGGTCGGTGCTGCGCAGCACCGGGGCCGGGGTGCGGGTGACCGCGAAGCCCTTCTCCACGGTGCGGGCCGTGGCCCAGATCAGCACCGCGGAGCCCACCAGGTGCAGGGCCACGGCGACGATCGGCACGCCGTTGAAGTACTGGTAGTAGCCGATGAGCGCCTGCAGGACCAGCGCGGCCAGGAGCACGTTGAGGCCCGAGGCCAGCGGCACGGGCCACCGGTGCCGGCGGGCGAGCACGAGCCCGAGGACCACGGCTGCGACGATCAGGTACACGGGGACCGCGTGGGCGCGGGTGACGAGGTAGGCGTCGAACGCGTGCCGGGCGGTGGTGTCGTCCCCGGCGTGCGGGCCGGTGCCCGTGACCAGGGTGCCCAGGTAGAGGATCAGCGCGGTGAGCACCCCCAGGCTCACCATGAGCCCGCGGACGGTCCGCCGCTGCCCGTAGGCCTGGCCGGGGCGCTCGGCGTCCCGCACGGCAGGCAGGGAGCGCCGCCGGGTGCGGTTGACCAGCACCGTGGCCAGCGCGATCATCGCCCCGGAGATGAGGTAGTGGATGCCCACGATCCACGGGTTGAGCCCGGTGAGCACGGTGATTCCGCCGACCACGGCCTGCAGCGGGATGCCGAGACCCAGCAGCAGGGCGATCCGGAAGAGGTCGCGGTGCTCGTGGCGCAGCCGGAGCACGGCCAGGAACGTCAGCACCGCCACGGCGGCCAGCAGGAAGGTCAGCAGCCGGTTGCCGAACTCGATGAGGCCGTGCATGCCCATCTCGGGGGTGTTGGTCCAGGACTCGTCCGTGCACCGGGGCCAGGTGGGGCAGCCCAGGCCCGAGCCGGTCAGCCGGACGAGCCCGCCGGTGAGGATGAGCACGGAGTTCGCCACCAGCGACGCGACGGCGAGCCACCGCACCCACGGGGTGATCCGGCTCGGCAGCAGGCCGCCGCCGTGCTCGCGGACGTCGACGTCGCTGGGGTCGCTGGCGCGGTTCATGAGTTCACTTCCGGACGGGGTCGGTGCGGCGGGGTCTCCGCGCCCAGTTTATCCGCCTCCGCGGCCCCCGGGTCCCGCCGGCCGGGACGGGCCCTCGGGGCCGGGTCCGGACCGGCGGCTCAGCTCCAGCGGAACCAGCGCACGGCCCCGGCCCAGGCGGCGGCGGCCCAGACGAGGAGCACCAGCACCGGCAGCGGCGTGGGCGCCCCGGTGAGGAACGTCTCGCGCAGGGCGGTGCCCAGCGCGCCGGAGGGGAGCACCTCCACCACCCAGGTGAGCCCCGCCGGCAGCGTGCTCGAGGGGAACAGGGTGCCGCCCACGGCGGCGAGCAGCACCCACACGAGGTTGGTGACGGCGAGGGTCGCCTCGGCGCGCACCGTGCCGGCGAGGAGCAGCCCCAGCCCGGTGAACGCCGCGGCGCCGAGCAGCAGCACCGGCACGGAGACGAGCACGGTGGCCGCGTCCGGGCGCCAGCCGAGGGCCGCGCCGAGCGCGGCCACCAGCACGTACTGCACCACGAGCACCGCGACGATCGCGAGCAGCTTGCCGGCGATCAGCCCGCCGCGGCCCAGGGGAGTGGTGGAGAGGAAGCGCAGGACCCCGTAGCGGCGGTCGAAGCCGGTCTGGATGCCCTGGCCCGAGAAGGCGTTGGAGAGCACGCACAGCGCCAGCACGCCCGGCACGGCGACGTCCACCCGGGAGGCGCCGGCCGGGACGGCGGCGTCCAGCAGGTCGGTGAGGGTCAGGGCCACGAGGGCCATGAGCGGCAGGATGACCAGCAGCAGCAGCTGCTCGCCGTTGCGCAGCACGGCCCGCGTCTCGTAGCGGGCCTGGGCGGCCACCCGGCGGGCCAGGGTGGCGGGCTCCGGGCGGGGGGCGGTGGCGGTGGGCAGGGCGGGGGCGGTCATCGGATCTCCCGTCCGGAGATGTCGAGGAAGACGTCCTCGAGGGTGCGCGGCTGGAGGGACAGGGACTCGGGCAGCGTGCCGGTCGCGGTGAACCACCGGGTCACGGTCTCGAGCATCGGGGGCGTGAGGATGCCGGTGAGGGTCACGGTGCGGTCGGCGCGGTCCGCCCGGACGCCCTCGAACCCGGGGCCGTCCCACGGGAACGGCCCCGCGCGCAGCTGCTCCGGGGCCAGCGTCAGCACGAGCACGGCAGGGGCGTCGGCGCCGGGGGCCACCAGCTCCGCCACGGACCCCTGGGCCATGACCCGGCCGTGGTCCACGATGTAGACCTGGTCGGCGAGACGCTGGGCGTCGTCGAGCAGGTGCGTGGTGAGGATGATGCACACCCCCTCCCGGCGCAGCTGCTGGACGAGGTCGAAGACGATGTTGCGGGACTGCGGGTCCATCCCGGCCGAGGGCTCGTCGAGGAAGAGCACCTCCGGGTTGCCCGCGAGGGCCGCCGCCAGGGCCACGCGCTGGCGCTGGCCGCCGGAGAGCCGGCGGACCACGGTGCGGTCGAAGCTGCTGATGCCGAGCCGCTCCACGAGCTCGTCCATGTCCCGGGGGCTGCGGTAGAGGGACGCCACGTGCCGGAGCAGCTCCAGCGGGCGCACCGCCTGGGGGAGCCCGCCGTCCTGGAGCATCACGCCCACGCGGGCGCGCAGCGCCGGGCTGGCCCGCCACGGGTCCTGCCCCAGCAGCCGGACAGTGCCGCCCGTGGGCCCCTGCAGCCCCTGGGCGCACTCCAGGGTGGTCGTCTTGCCCGCGCCGTTGGGGCCCAGCAGCGCCGTGATCTCGCCGTGCCGCGCGGTGAGGGACAGGCCGTCGACGGCGTGCACCACGTCGGCGCGCGCCGCGCCCGGTCCGGCCGGGCGCCGGGAGCGGCGCCGGCGGACCGGGAACTCCTTCACGAGGCGCTCGATCGAGAGCGCGGGCGAGGACGCGGGGGGACTCTGGGCGGGCACCGGACCAGTGTAGTGCGGGCGCGCCCGCGGCCCGGCCCCCTTGGCCCCACCGCGCCCCGGGGTTATTATGAGTAAGTCGTGATTTTTGGACGGAGCCCGGTAAGGCTCCACTTACTGGTCAGACCGGAATGAATTACGACATACTCCGGTTGTGTATTAGAAGCGTCCCTTGCGGGTCGCGCGCTGCAGCACGAGAGCCTCCACCCCCGAGCAGGAAGCGAACGGTTCACCCATGACTCAGACCACGGACGCCCGGAGCAGGTCCCGCTCCGGCCCGCGGGCGGAGCAGGAGGAGAACACCCGCTCGCGCGTGCTCGGCGCCGTCCTGGAGCACGGTCCCGTCTCCGCCGCGGACCTCGGCGAGATGCTCGAGCTGACCCCGGCCGCCGTGCGCCGGCACCTGGACGCCCTCGAGCAGCAGCACTTCATCGAGGTCACCATGGTCCGCCGCCGCAGCGGGGGCGCCGGCCGGCCCGCGCGGCGCTACGTCGTCGCCCCCGAGGGCCACGCCAAACTCGGCGACGACTACCTCGAGATCGCGACCGACGCGCTGGAGTCCATCCGCCGCATCGCCGGCCCGGACGCCGTGCACGCCTTCATCCAGGAGCGCGTGGACCGCCTGGAGGCCTCCTACCGCCCCGAGGTCGAGGCCGCCGGGGACGACGTCGCCGACCGTCTGCCCGTCCTGGTGCGGCTGCTCAGCCGCGACGGGTTCGCCGCCTCCACCAACGAGGTGGCCGTCGGCCGCGGCGAGTCCCGCACCATCGTCTCGGCGCAGCTGTGCCAGGGGCACTGCCCCGTGCGCGAGCTGGCCGCCCGCTACCCGCAGTTCTGCGAGCTGGAGACCGAGCTCATCGCCCGGCTGCTCGGCACCGACGTCCGCCGGCTCTCGACCCAGGCCGCCGGCGCGCACGTGTGCACCACGCACGTGCCCCTCACGCGGCCGGGACCCGCCGCGGCACCGACTTCCGTGGACCGCACCGCGGCCCGCGCCACAGACCAGACAACAGAGGAAGGCCGTCATGACTGACCAGATCGCCAGCGGCAACGACACTGTCATCGCCGACATCCTGGAGAAGAACCCCGAGCTCGAGGGCATCGGCACCTACGAGTACGGCTGGGCCGACTCGGACGTGGCCGGCGCCTCCGCGCGCCGCGGTGTCGACGAGGACGTCGTCCGGGACATCTCCGCGAAGAAGAGTGAACCGCAGTGGATGACCGACCTGCGGCTGAAGGGCCTGAAGTTCTTCGACCGCAAGCCCATGCCCACGTGGGGTGCGGACCTGTCCGGGATCGACTTCGACAACATCAAGTACTTCGTGCGCTCCACGGAGAAGCAGGCCGCCACCTGGGAGGACCTGCCCGAGGACATCCGCAACACCTACGAGAAGCTCGGCATCCCCGAGGCCGAGCGCGGACGGCTCGTCTCCGGCGTGGCCGCCCAGTACGAGTCCGAGGTCGTCTACCACCAGATCCGCGAGGACCTGGAGGAGCAGGGCGTCATCTTCCTCGACACCGACACCGCGCTCAAGGAGCACCCGGAGCTCTTCGCGGAGTACTTCGGCACGGTCATCCCCGTGGGCGACAACAAGTTCGCGTCCCTGAACACGGCCGTGTGGTCCGGCGGCTCCTTCGTCTACGTCCCCAAGGGCGTGCACGTCGAGATCCCGCTACAGGCCTACTTCCGCATCAACACGGAGAACATGGGCCAGTTCGAGCGGACGCTCATCATCGCGGACGAGGACTCCTACGTCCACTACATCGAGGGCTGCACCGCGCCGATCTACAAGACCGACTCGCTGCACTCCGCCGTCGTGGAGATCATCGTCAAGAAGAACGCCCGCGTGCGCTACACGACCATCCAGAACTGGTCGAACAACGTGTACAACCTCGTGACCAAGCGCGCGATCGCCCACGAGGGCGCCACCATGGAGTGGATCGACGGCAACATCGGCTCGAAGGTCACCCAGAAGTACCCGGCGGTCTACATGACCGGCGAGCACGCCCGCGGCGAGACCCTCTCGATCGCGTTCGCCGGCGAGGGGCAGCACCAGGACACCGGGTCCAAGATGGTGCACATCGCCCCGAACACGTCGTCGTCGATCGTCTCGAAGTCCGTGGCCCGCAACGGCGGCCGCGCCGCCTACCGCGGTCTCGTGCAGGTGCGCGAGGGCGCCCACGGCTCGAGGTCCAACGTGGTCTGCGACGCCCTGCTGGTGGACACGATCTCCCGCTCCGACACGTACCCGTACGTCGACATCCGCGAGGACGACGTCACCATGGGCCACGAGGCGACCGTCTCGCGCGTCTCCGAGGAGCAGCTGTTCTACCTCATGCAGCGCGGGATGGCCGAGGACGAGGCCATGGCGATGATCGTGCGCGGGTTCGTGGAGCCGATCGCCCGCGAGCTGCCCATGGAGTACGCGCTCGAACTCAACCGCCTCATCGAACTGCAGATGGAAGGATCCGTTGGCTGACATGTCCAAGCTGAACGAAACGATTCGCAACGCCACGGAGGCCGCCGCCTCCGCGGCCACCGCGGTGGCCGACAAGGCCGTCGGCGCGGCCAAGGACGCCTACGGCAACCTGGGCGAGAAGGTCGACGGGGTCCGCACCGGGGAGGGGCGCGTCGCCATCCCGGGCATGGACCTGGAGGGGGAGCGGCTGGCCCGCGACAAGGTCGAGAACGACACCCTGGTGCGGCACACCGCCCACGGCGACATCTCCGGCGTGCCCGACTCCTCGCGGGCCGGGCGGCGCACGTCCTACGACGTCGCCGACTTCCCGAAGCTGACCGGCCGGGAGGAGGACTTCCGGTTCACCCCGCTCAAGCGCCTCAAGGGGCTGCACGCCGACGCCCTGACCGGCCCCGCGCCGGCGGTGACCGTGGACTCGGACGCCGTGCGCGTCGAGACCGTGGGCCGGGACGACGCCCGCATCGGCAGCGCCGGGATCCCCGAGGACCGCGTCTCCGCCAACGCGTGGAGCAGCGTCACCGAGGCCACGGTGCTCACCGTGCCGCAGGAGACCGAGGTCGCCGCGCCCGTGCTCGTCGACATCCACGGCTCGGACGCCACCCCGGCTGCCCAGCACCTCGTGATCGACGCCCAGCCCTTCTCCAAGGCCCTCGTGGTCCTGCGCCACCACGGCAGCGCCGTGCTCTCGCAGAACGTCGAGTTCCGGGTCGCCGACTCCGCGAACCTCACCGTGGTGACCCTCCAGGAGTGGGACGACGACGCCGTGCACGCCTCCTCCCAGCAGGCGCGCCTCGGCCGGTCCGCGACCTTCAAGCACGTGCTCGTCAGCCTCGGCGGCGACCTCGTGCGGGTCACCCCGTCCACCCGCTTCGACGCCCCGGGCGGCTCCGTGGAGATGTACGGGCTGACCTTCGTGGACGCCGGCCAGCACCTGGAGTCCCGGCTGTTCGTGGACCACTCCCAGCCGCACTGCACCTCGCGGGTGACCTACAAGTCCGCGCTGCAGGGCGAGAACGCGCACGGCGTGTGGATCGGCGACGTCCTCATCCGCGCCACCGCGGAGGCCACCGACACCTACGAGCTCAACCGGAACCTGATCCTCAACGACGGCCCGCGGATGGACTCCGTGCCGAACCTGGAGATCGAGACCGGCCTCATCACCGGTGCGGGCCACGCCTCCACCACGGGCCAGCTGGACGACGAGCACCTGTACTACCTCATGTCCCGGGGCATCCCCGAGGACGAGGCGCGCCGGCTCGTGGTCCGCGGGTTCCTCTTCGAGATCATCCAGCAGATCGGTGTCCCGGACATCGAGGAGCGGCTGCGCGGGTCCGTCCAGGACGAGCTCGCCTCCGCGAACTACTGATCCGCCGCGCCCGCACGCACCCTTCCGACCCCAGACTTTTTCGACCACAGGAGAACCATCCATGGCAACTCTCGAGATCAAGGACCTGCACGCGTCCGTCGTGCTCGACGACGAGACCACCAAGCCGATCCTCAAGGGCGTGAACCTGACCATCACCTCCGGTGAGGTCCACGCGATCATGGGCCCCAACGGCTCCGGCAAGTCCACGCTGGCCTCCACCATCGCCGGGCACCCCAAGTACGTCGTCGACTCCGGCGAGGTCCTCCTCGACGGCCAGAACGTCCTGGAGATGTCCGTGGACGAGCGCGCCCGCGCCGGGCTCTTCCTGGCCATGCAGTACCCGGTGGAGATCCCCGGCGTGACGACCTCCAACTTCCTGCGCACGGCCAAGACCGCGATCGACGGCGAGGCCCCCTCGCTGCGCACGTGGACCAAGGACGTCAAGGCCGCCATGGAGCAGCTGAAGATCAGCCCCGACATGATCCAGCGCAACGTCAACGAGGGCTTCTCCGGCGGCGAGAAGAAGCGCCACGAGATTCTCCAGCTCGAGCTGCTCAAGCCGAAGATCGCCCTGCTGGACGAGACCGACTCCGGGCTCGACGTGGACGCGCTCAAGGTCGTCTCCGAGGGCGTCAACCGCGCCCTGGAGACCAACGACATGGGCGTCATGCTCATCACCCACTACACCCGCATCCTGCGCTACATCAAGCCGCAGTTCGTGCACGTGTTCCACGACGGCCGCGTGGTGGACGAGGGCGGTCCCGAGCTCGCCGAGCGGCTCGAGAACGAGGGCTACGACCGCTACCTGGCCCCCGCCAAGTAAGCGGCTCCGACCCCACCAGCTTTCGAAAGGAGGCCAGCGATGGCCGACACCCCTGCTGAGACCACCGCCGACCCCGCGACCGCGGGCCGGCCCTCCGCCGAGGAGGTCGAGGAGGCGCTCAAGAACGTCATCGACCCCGAGCTCGGCGTCAACATCGTGGACCTGGGCCTGCTCTACGGCTCCAAGTGGGCCGAGGACGGCGCCCTGGTCCTCGACATGACCCTGACCACGGCCGCGTGCCCGCTGCAGGACGTCATCGAGGAGCAGTGCGCGCAGAACCTCGACCCCATGGTGGACGAGTGGCGCGTCAACTGGGTCTGGATGCCGCCGTGGGGTCCCGACCGGATCACCGAGGACGGCCGCGACCAGATGCGGGCCCTGGGCTTCAACATCTGAGTCCTCCTCCGCACCGACGCTGCCCCGCCCACCTCGCAGGAGGTGGGCGGGGCGTCGTCGTGCCGCGCCCCGTTCGATAAGTAACCTTGCGAATTGTGGGTGCGCCGACGCCGCGCGCTCCTACACTGCCGTCATGGGCCAGACCTTGCTCTTCGGGATCGTCGCCTCGAGCGCGCTCGTCATCGGGGCGCTGGTCGGCGTGCGCTTCGAGCTCCCGAAGCGCCTGCTCGCCATCCTGCTGTCCTTCGCCGCGGGCGCGCTCATCACCGCGCTGGCCTTCGAGCTGTTCGAGGACGCCTACGAGCGGGGCGGAATCTGGCTCGCCGTCATCGGTCTCTTCGCCGGCGCCGTGGTCTTCACGGCGCTCAGCGCCCTCCTGGACCGCTGGGCGCAGCCGGGACCGGCCTCCGCGGACGCGGAGCAGCAGCAGGGCAGCGCCAAGCTGGACACCGACGCCGCCGCGGACGAGAAGGCGCCGACGGCCGCCTCCACCGGCGGCGCCGCGGGGCTGGCGCTGCTGGCCGCCGTCACCCTGGACGGCGTGCCCGAGAACGTGGCGCTGGGCGTCTCGCTCACCGAGGGCACGGGCGGCCTGGCCCTGCTCGCGGCGATCTTCGTGTCCAACCTGCCCGAGTCCCTGGTCGGCGCGGCGTCCATGCGCGAGCAGGGCATGCCCCGCGGCAAGGCCGTCCTGCTCTGGACGGTCTGCGCCGTGCTCCTGGTGGTGGCCGTGCTGATCGGCGCCGGTCCGCTGGCCGGCAGCGACCCCGAGACGATCTCCCTGCCGCTCGCCTTCGCCGCCGGCGCGGTGATCGCGTCCCTGGCCGACACCCTGATGCCGGAGGCCTACGAGCACGGCGGGCCGGCGGTGGCCCTGAGCACGGCGGCGGGCTTCGCCCTGTCCTTCGCCCTGTCCCTGGCCTGAGCACCGCTCGGCGCTCCCCGGGGGGCGTCACGCCGCGCGTCCCGTGCTCCGCTCGGGCCCGGTCCGTGGCAGAGTCGACGCGTGAACACCGACGAAAAGCGCATCGCCCTGCTCATCGACGCCGACAACGCACCGGCGGCCAAGATCGACGTGGTCCTCGCCGAGGTGGCCCGCCACGGCGCCGCGAACGTCCGGCGCGCCTACGGCAACTGGAAGAGCCCGCACCTGCAGCAGTGGGAGGCGGTGCTGCACGCGTACGCGATCCGGCCGATCCAGCAGTTCGCCTACAGCACCGGCAAGAACGCCTCGGACATGGCCATGGTGATCGACGCCATGGACCTCCTCTACGCCGGATCGGTCGACGGCTTCGCGATCGTCTCCAGCGACGCCGACTTCACCCCGCTGGTGATGCGGATCCTCACCGACGGGCACAAGGTCTACGGATTCGGCCAGCGGCAGACCCCGGAGCCGTTCATCAACGCCTGCTCGCAGTTCACCTACGTGGAGAGCCTGGGGGAGCCCGCCGAGGAGAAGCCCGGGGAGGCGCCGGCGGCCGCGCCGCAGCAGGCGCTGCGCGGGGACGCCCGGCTGGTCAGGATGCTGCGGAGCGCGGTGGACGCCGCCAGCGGCGACGACGGCTGGGCGCACCTCGGCGCGGTCGGCCAGCAGATCGGCAACCAGGCGTCCTTCGACTCCCGCAACTACGGGTACCGCAAGCTCAGCGACCTCATCGAGGCCACCGGCCTCTTCGACGTCCGCCGGCAGAACCCGGGCGTCCAGGTGCGGGACAGCCGCCGCCGCTGACCCGGGCGCGCTCGGAGGGGGTCAGAGGGCCGGCGGGGCGTTCAGGTCGCGGGCGCTGAAGGTGTCGCAGGCGTTGATGTCGCCGGTGCGGTAGCCCGCGTAGAACCACAGCTGCCGCTGGGCGGAGGCGCCGTGGGTGAAGTTCTCGGGGCTGACCCGTCCCTGCGTGGTCTCCTGGATCCGGTCGTCGCCGATCGCGGAGGCGGCGTCGAGGGCCTGGTCGAGCTCCTCCTGGGAGATGTCGCCCAGGTCCACGGCCCCGGACGTGTCCCCGGCGGCGCCGCCGGCCCACAGCCCGGCCAGGCAGTCGGCCTGCAGCTCCACGCGCACGGCGCCGGACTCGGGGCCCTGCGGGTCCTGCTGGGCGTAGCCGAGGGTGCCGATCTGGTTCTGGATGTGGTGGCCGAACTCGTGGGCGAGCACGTACTCCTCGGCCAGCGGACCGCCCTCGGCGCCGAACTGGGTCTGCAGCTCGTCGAAGAACGCGATGTCGAGGTAGGCGGTCTCGTCCGCGGGGCAGTAGAACGGGCCCACGGCCGAGGACGCCGCGCCGCACCCGGTGTTGGTCTGGCCCTCGAACAGCTCCACGCCGGGCATCACGTACTGCTCGCCCGTGGCCTGCGGCAGGTAGTCCTCCCAGAACTGGTCGAGGCTCTGCGCGGTGGCGATCATCCGGCAGTCGGTGTACCGGTTGGCGTCCTCACCGGTCCGGCACCGCTCCGCCCGCTCCTGCTCCACGGAGGTCTGCGACCCGGTGTCCTGGCCGCCCCCGCCGGTGATCGCGTCGATGCCGTCCTGGCCGAAGAGCAGCCCCACGACGAGCAGCAGCAGTCCGCCGCCCAGTCCACCGCCCACGGCGATCCCGCGTCCTCGCCCGCCGCCGCTGCCGACGCGGGAGGCGTCCAGCTGGGAGCTGTTGTCGAAACTCATGGCTGAAGTGTAAGCCGTCTGATGGTGGCGCGGGTGCCGGCGCTCAGTCGAAGCCGCGGGCGGCGAGGGCCTCACCGGTCCGCTGGGCGTAGGCGACGGCGGAGATCACCGCCGGGGTCACCAGTCGCACGGGGTTCGGGCGCAGCCCACGGGCTCGCACGGCGTCCCGGAGCTCGCCCACGGCGCCCACGATGAAGGGGATCGAGCGCAGCATCAGGGAGATCGCCAGGCCGATGCGCTCGGGGTCCGCCCCGACCAGCCGCACCGGCGAGCACAGCCACACGACGCCGTCGAGGAGCTCCGGCAGGGGCGTGGTGTGCATCAGGACCCGGGTGAGCACGAGGAGGACGACGATCGTCAGCACCACGTCGGCGGCCATGGCCGGTCCCGAGGTCAGGACGTGGTAGACGGCCAGCAGGACCAGCACGGGCAGCGCGGGGGCGAGTCCCCGCCACCATTCGCAAGCGCCGATGCCCGCGGCGGAGCCCGCGACGAGCAGGAGCAGAGTGAGCGCGGCGGGGACCGGCCACGAGGGCGAGAGCACCACGGCCAGGGTCACGGCGACGATGCCGAGCCCCTTGACCCGGAGCGGGGCGCGGTGCAGGGGGCCGGTGCCGGGGGAGTAGCTGCCGAAGAGGTCCGGGCCCCGGCTCACGGGCGCGCCTCCCCGGGGAAGCCGTGCGCGCACCACCGTTCGTAGGCGGGGACGACCTCCTCGGGCGGACCGTCCGCGACCAGGGCGCCCTCGTGCAGGACCAGGACGCGCGGGGCGGTCGCGGCCAGGCCGAGGTCGTGCGTGGAGATCAGCAGCTGGTGCGGGAGCCCGTCGAGCAGCCCCATGAGCCGCCCCCGGTTGCGCAGGTCGAGGAGGGTGGTGGGCTCGTCGAGGACGAGCACCTCGGGCTCCACGGCGAGCACCGCGGCGAACGCCGCCAACTGGCGCTCCCCGCCGGAGAGGTCGTAGATGCTGTGCTCGGCCCGGTGGCCGATGCCCGCGCGCTCGAGCAGCTCGAGGGCGGCGGTCCGTCGTCGGGCCCGGGGCACGCCGGCCCCGCGCAGGGACAGCTCGACGTCCTCGACCGGGGTCGGCATCACCAGCTGGGAGAGGGGGTCGGTGAACACGAAGCCCACCCGACGCCGGGCCGCGCGCACGTCCCGGGCCACGTCGGTGCCGTGCACCGTGACCGAGCCCGAGGACGGGCGGACGAGGCCGTTGAACAGCCGCAGGAGCGTGGACTTCCCGGATCCGTTGAGCCCGAGCACGGCCACCCGCCGCTCGCCCAGGCTCACGTCGAGGTCGCGCAGCAGGGTCAGCTCACCCGAGGCGGTGGGCACCGTGACGGTCACGCGGGAGCACACGAGGGCCGCGGCCCCGGGGGATCCGGGCACGGCTCAGCGCGTGCCCGCGATCCGGGGGAACGCCTTGTGCACGCCCACGGCGATGACCGCCGCGAGCACCACCTTGAGCAGGTCGCCGGGCCAGAACACGAGGTCGGCGAGGAACGCGTCCTGGAAGGGCAGGCGCGCGTTGACCACCAGGCCGAGGATGCCGCCGATCCGGATCACCACGAAACCGGCCAGGGCCGCGGCCACCAGCCGCAGGGTGTAGGTGCCGGTGCGCTCGTAGCGGGCGTTGGTGGCGCCGCCGTCGTTGGCCCGGCGGGCCGGGATCAGCCACTGGGCCACGTAGCCGGCCGCGGCCGCGGCGAACGGGAAGGCCAGGATGTAGCCCGCCGAGGGCCCGGCGAGCACGCCGAAGCCGCCGCGGAAGCCCGCGAACACCGGCACGCCGATCAGGCCCACCAGGACGTACAGCGCCACGGCCAGGAGCCCGCGGGTGCCGCCCAGGACCAGGCCGGTCAGGAACACGGCGAGGGTCTGCAGGGTCAGCGGCACCCCCGCCGCGCCCAGGGGGATCCCGGGGAGCACGGACAGGGCGGCCGTGAGGGCGGCGAACACGGCGATGTTCGCGAGGTCCTCGGCGGTGATGGTGCGGCGGCGCTCGACGTTGGTCATGGCACCCAGACTAGGGCTTGCGGGCCCCCGGGGCGGAACCGGTGTCCTCGTCCTGCGCGGGCCCCGCGCCGTCGGCGTCGTCGCGCTGCCGGACGGCGTCGCGCTCCGTGGCCCCGAAGCGTCCGCCCAGGGCCTGCTGGTAGCGCATCCGCTGGTACTTCCAGCGCTCGGCCATGGTGGCCTTGGCCTCGACGCGGTCCTTCGGGTTCACCGGGTCCGGGCCGAGCACCGGGTCGTCGCCGACCTGGTAGCGGTTGGACCAGACCTGGATGACGGCCCACGCCACGGCGGTGTACGGCACGGCCAGGATGGCGCCGAAGATGCCGCCGACCAGCGTGCCGACGGTCAGGGCGAGCAGCACCATGAGGGCGTGCAGGCTGAGGGTGCGGCCCATGATGATGGGCTGCAGGATGTTGCCCTCGATCTGGTTCACCGCGACGATCACGACGACCACGAACAGGGCGATGACCGGCCCGTTGGTGACCAGGGCGACCAGGGCGGCGATGATGCCCGCGATGGTGGCGCCGACCACCGGGATGAACGCGGTGACGAACACGAGGACCGCGAGGGGGATCGCCAGGGGGACGCCCAGGACGAGCAGCGCGCCCCCGATGAGCACGGCGTCCACCGCCGCCACGAACGCCGTCCCGCGGACGTAGCCGCCGAGCACCTGCGCGCTGCGGTCCACGGACTCCGCGAGTTTGGCCCGGCGCTCGCCGCGGAACCAGCGCAGCGTGAAGTTCCACATCTTCTCGCCGTCCTTGAGGCAGAAGAAGAGCACCACGATCATCAGCACCAGGCCGGTCACGAACTCGGTGGCGGCGCCCAGGCCGCTGAGGGCGCCGCCTGCGAAGGAGCCGCTGGTGACGAAGTCCCCGGCCTGCTGGACGGCGGAGTCGATGGCGGCCGTGTCGACGGGGATCGGTCCGGACTGCACGAGGCGCTGCAGCTCCTCCCAGCCCTCCACCGCCGAGGCGGTGAGCGTGTCCCACTCGCTGCGCACGGCGAGCACGATGCCGGTGAGCACCCCGCCGACGAGTGCCAGGATCCCGAGGAAGGCGGCGAGGGTGGCCAGCAGGTTGGACCAGCCCTTGCGCTCGAGCCACTTCACGACCGGTCCCACGGCGGAGGCCAGGATGAGCGCGACGAGCACGGCGATGAGCACGACCTTGACCTGCAGCAGGATCCAGATCAGCCCGACCACCACGGCGGCGACGAGCAGGGTCTGGGCGGCGCGGGAACCGGCCCGGCCGAGGGAGTCCGCCCAGGGGCTGACGGCGGGGGCGAGGGCCTGGGTGGCCTCCTCGAAGCCGGCGGGCTCGACCCCGGGGCCCGTGGCGGGGGCCGCGCTGGTGCCGGGGTCGGCCTGACCGCCGAGGACGCGCTCGGCGTGCAGCGGCGCCGCACTCGAGCCTCCGGACGACGTGCTGTGCTGCTCGGGGCGTGGGGGATTTCCCATGCGGGCGCTCCTCGGGGCGTGGGTGGCGAAGGGAAGACGGGCACCGCGGACGGGACGACGGCGATCGAGCCAACACTAAGGCGACTGTGGAGGGCTGTCCAACGGTGCCCGCGCGCGTGGGCCGGAGGGCTCAGCGGGGGTCGTCGACGACGAAGACCGCGGTGAGCACGTGCCGGCGCCGCACGACCACGTCCTGCATCAGCGCGGGAGCCTCGTCGAAGGGCACGACGTCGCTGATCAGGTGCTCGCGGATCTCGCCGCCGTGGGCGGCCAGCAGGCGGATGGTCTCCGCGGACAGCCGCTGCCGGTCCCAGGTGTGGGCGAGACCACGGGGGACCCGGCCGATCTGTGCGCAGCGCAGGCTCAGCCCGTTGTGGTGGAACTCCTCGCCCAGCCGTACCGCGTCCGCGCCTGCGGTGTAGAACGCCAGGTCGATGACGCTGCCCTGCGGCCGGACCGCGCGCAGCGCCGCGTGCAGGGCCTCGGGCTTGCCGCGGCACTGGAACACGAGGTCCGCGCCGTGGTCGCCGGGCCCGTGCCGCCAGCGGGTCTTGAGCACCCGGCCGGGGTCGTCGGCGAGGTCCAGGGGGAAGAAGCCCAGCCGCTCGGCGAGCGCCCGCCGTCGAGGGTCGGCGTCGGCGACGGCGACCTCGCGCGCGCCGAGGGCGCGGGCGAACAGGGCCGTCATGAGACCCACCGGGCCCGCGCCCGTGACCAGCACGAGCCGCCCGGCGACCCCGTCGCCGAGCCCGCGGACCGGTCCCGCGTCCGCCGCGGCGTGCAGCAGCCCGTTGGCGCAGATGGGGCCGAAGTGGGCGACGAACACGCCGAGCAGGGGGTCCAGCGTCTCCGGCAGCGGCACCAGGTGCTCGGTGAGCGGGTCGGCGACGTGGGCGGTGGCGTGGCCGTAGGCCGTGGCGAGCACGTCGCCGGCCCGGAACGCCGGCGTGCGGGAGCTCGCCACCCGGGCGACCTCCATGTAGCCCAGGCGGCGCACCGGGTAGCCCTGCTCCGCGGCACCGGGCCGGAACAGCCCGAGCTCGGTGTCGTGCCGGGAGTGCAGCCCCGGGTGGTCTCCCTTGACGAAGGCCAGCTCCGTGCCCGCGGACAGCCCTGTGGCGAGGGTCTCCAGCAGCACGCCGCCGTCCGGGACCGCGGGCAGCTCCTCCTCCACGATCTCGATCCGGTGCCGGGCGGGGACGACGAGGTTGCGGCGCGCTCTCACGGCTCACCCGCCGGTCCTGCGCGGTCCGGTCCCACGCGGTCCGGGTCCGCCAGGGCGACGGGCCGCCCGGTGCGCGCCGAGTCGGCGATCGCGCACGCGAGCCGGTGGGTGCGCAGCGCCTCGCCGTAGGGTGCGCGGGTGGACTCGCGCTCGCCGCGCACCGCCTCGAGGAACTCCCGGTCGACGGTCACCCTCGGGTCCTCGGCGGGGGTGTGCTCGGAGCGGTCCCGCGCGGCGTAGGCGGTGAGGCCCTGCTCCGAGAGCTCCAGGTAGAGCCCGCGGCTCACGGTGTGCAGGGCGGCGCGGTGCTTGACCGCGAGCGCCGACGTCGCGGCGAGCGTGGCGACGGCCCCGGAGCGGAAGCGCACGGTCGCGGCGGTGGCGTCGTCGACGTCGCCGTAGTCCTGCGGGGCCCCGTCCGGGGCCCTGCGGATCCCTGCGGCGTACACCTCGACGGCCTCGCCCAGCAGGAAGCGGGCGGTGTCCAGCACGTGGGTGAGCTGCTCCACGACCTGGCCGCCCGAGCGGTCCGTCCGCCCCCACCACGGCACGGGCGGTCGCTTGTCCAGCCAGTAGCCGTTGGCCAGCAGCGGGGGCGCCTCGGCGAGGAGCTCCCGGGCCAGCACGGCGGTGTCGAGGCAGCGCCAGTGGTAGCCGGTGCCCGTGACCACCCCGCTCTCCTCGACCCGGGCGCCGATCTGCTCGGCGACGTCCAGGCCCAGTCCCACGGGCTTCTCCACGAACAGCGCCTTGCCGCGCTCCAGCGCGGCGAGCTCGGCGGGCCCGTGGGCGAACGGCGGCACGCAGACGTAGACGGCGTCGGCCGCCACGGCGTCGAGGGCCTGCGCGGGGTCGGTGAACGCGGGGACGTCGAGTTCAGCGGCCAGGGCGGTGGCGGCGGGCAGGTGCGCGTCCGTCACCCCGACCACGCGCGCCCCGCCGAGCCCGTGCAGCACGTCGACGTGGCGACGGGCCACGGATCCCGCCCCGACCAGGGTGATGCGCAGCGTCATGTCGGGTTCTCCTCCAGGAGCCGGTGGTACAGGTCCAGGTAGCGCCGGGCCATGCCCGCCGGCGTCCACTGCTCGGCGGCGTCCCGGCAGGTCTGCGGGTCGATGCTGTCCAGGTCCCGCAGGTGCTCGACCAGGTCGTCCTCCGCCGCGGCCAGGAACCCGGTGCGGCCGTGCTCCACCAGGGAGGGCAGCACCCCCAGGGGGGTCCCCACGACGGGCACCCCCCGGGACAGCGCCTCGACGACACCGGTGGCCCCGGGTTCGGCCCAGCGGTTGGGCGTCAGCAGGGCGCGGGCCGAGCGCAGCAGGCGCTCCTTGCGCTCGCCCGCCACCCCGCCCACCCAGGCCACCGACGTCCCGTCGACCAGGGGCCGGACCGCCTCGAGCCAGTACCGGACGTCGGGGTGGGAGCGCAGCGCCTCGTCGCCGTCGGCGAGGCGCCGCTCCAGCTCCTCGGGGTCGTCGATGCCGGCCACGGGCCCGGCCAGCACCAGCGGGATCCCCGCCCGCCGGCAGACGCGGGCTGCGGTGTCCTGGCCCTTGTCGGCGGTGATCCGGGCCAGCACCAGCGCGTGCTCGCCCCGGGGCGCGTCCACGGGCAGCCCCGGGGGCGCGGCCAGCGGCACCACCCCCAGCGTCTGCCGCCGCAGGTTGGCCGGCGCCCGCTCGAGCTGGGACGCGGAGACCGCCGCGAACCGGACCCGGCCCCGTCCGTCGAACGCCGAGTAGAACTCGGGGTGCTTGCGCAGGTCCCAGTGCAGGGTCTGCAGCACCGGTGGGGCCGCCGTGCCCATCGCGCCCAGCACGGACGGTCCCACGACCTCCAGGTGGTCGTGCACGAGGTCCCACCGCCGCGGTCCCCGCAGCGCGTCCACGAGGCCCTGCATGTGCGCGTGGGCGATGCCCGAGACCCGGTTGTAGGGCATCGCGATGGAGCGGAACGCGGGCTCGGGCAGGGGGCGCAGGTGGTCGTCGGCCTCGAGCGTGCTGGGGCCCACCGTGGCGAGCGTGACGTGCACGCCGGCGCGCCGGAGCTCCGGCACCAGGGTGGCGACCACCGTCTCGATCCCGCCGTAGCCGGACGGGGGCACAGGCAGCCAGGGGCCCGCGTTGACGAGCACCCGCAGCGCGCTCATGCGACGCGGCCGGCCGGCTGCGCCCGGTACTCGGGCACCTGCACCATGGGCGGGCGCTCGCGGACGCTGACGTCGTGGACCTCGGCGAGGAAGCGCTCCCCCTGGCGCAGGAACTGCGTGAGGCGCCCGCTCTCGTCGGCGACGGGGGAGTCGCAGCGCAGCCGCGCCTGGACTGTCAGCTGGATCTGGGCGGCCATGCGGGCCAGGGCGGCGTCGGAGGAGTTCCGGTGGGACCGGACACCCAGGTCCACCTGGGCCATCGCGTCCAGGCCCACGGCCTCCAGCACGTCGATGAGCATCGCGATCTCCACCCCGTACCCGGAGACGAACGGCACCCGTTCGAGCAGGCTCCGGCGTCCCGCGTACTCCCCGGCCAGCGGCTGGACCAGCCCCGCCAGCTGCGGCCAGAACAGGTTCAGCAGCGGGCGGGCCACGAGCTCGGTGACGCGCCCACCGCCCGCCGGCATCACCGTGGCGCCGTCGTGCAGCGGGCGGTCGTAGCAGCTCTTGACGAACTGCACCCCCGGCTCGGTCAGCAGCGGCCCCAGCAGCCCCACGGCGAACTGCGGGTCGAACTCCCGCAGGTCCGAGTCCACGAACGCGAGCACGTCCCCGGTGGTCACGGCCAGGGACTTCCACAGCGCCTCGCCCTTGCCGGGGACGTTGCCGTGGGCGGGCAGGATGTCGGCCTGCCGGTGGACTCGGGCCCCGGCCGCCGCGGCGACCGCCCCCGTGCCGTCCGTCGAGTCGGAGTCGATGACGACGAGCTCGTCGATCAGCGCCACGTCCTCCATGAGCGTGCGCCGCAGCGCGGTGACGATCGCGCCCACGGTCTCGGCCTCGTTGCGGGCCGGGAGCACCACGCTGACCGTGCTGCCGCGCTTCCGGCGGCAGAGCTGCTCGGCGGACCACTGGCTGCCGTGGTAGCTGCGGGTGGTGAACCACTGCTGGACGTCCTGTCGCATGCTGCCCGCTTCCGACGATGAGAAATACTGGAAGGAGACTGACCAGTTGACGTCGGACACTACCCAGCGACGGCCCCGCCGAGAAGAGTCCGCCCGGAGTCGGGCGATTGTGTCGGGCGAATGTGTCAGCCTCCGGGCCCGGGCCGCGCAGAAGATGCCCCGGAGAAGGCGCCCGTCCGGCACGTGAGCAAGAACGCGGACCCGGCCCGCTGGGCGGGGTGCCGCCGCGGAACGGGGACCGGTAGAATGGACAGGTTGCCCGGTCAGGACACCCACTCCTCACCACTGCCTCCCGAAAGGTCTCCTCCGTGATCACTGTCCAGAACCTCGAACTGCGTGCCGGTGCGCGGCTGCTCATGGACGAGGTCAACTTCCGGGTGGACAAGGGGGACAAGATCGGCCTGGTCGGGCGCAACGGCGCCGGCAAGACCACGATGACCAAGGTCCTCGCCGGGGAGACCCTGCCCGCGGGCGGGACGGTCACGCGCACCGGGGCCATCGGCTACCTCCCGCAGGACCCCAAGGTGGAGGACATGGAGCAGCTGGCCCGGGACCGCATCCTCTCCGCCCGCAACCTCGCGGGCGTCGTCGCCCGCCTGCGCCAGGCCGAGCAGGACATGGCCTCCGAGGACGACGCCGTGCGCAGCAAGGCCATGCGCGGCTACGACCGGCTCGAGTCGGAGTTCCTCGCCGGCGGCGGCTACGCCGCGGAGTCCGAGGCCGCGACGATCACGTCCAACCTGGACCTGCCCGAGCGGATCCTCGACCAGCCGCTGCGCACCCTCTCCGGCGGGCAGCGCCGTCGCGTGGAGCTGGCCCGCATCCTGTTCTCGGACGCCGACATCATGCTCCTCGACGAGCCCACCAACCACCTGGACGCCGACTCCGTGGTGTGGCTGCGGGACTTCCTGAAGAACTTCCAGGGCGGGCTGCTGGTGATCAGCCACGACGTGGAGCTGATGGAGATGGTGGTCAACAAGGTCCTGTACCTGGACGCCAACCGCTGCGTCATCGACCTGTACAACATGGGCTGGAAGAACTACCTGCTGCAGCGCGAGCAGGACGCCCACCGCCGCAAGCGCGAGTACGCCAACGCGGAGAAGAAGGCCACCGCGCTGATGGACCAGGCCAACAAGATGCGCGCCAAAGCCAGCAAGGCCGTGGCCGCCCAGCAGATGATCAAGCGCGCCGAGCGGCTCATGAACGGCCTCGAGGGCGAGCGCCAGGCGGACAAGGTCGCGAACATCCGCTTCCCGAAGCCCGCCGACTGCGGCAAGACCCCGCTGACCGCCCGGGACCTGTCCAAGTCCTACGGCTCGCTCGAGATCTTCAACGACGTGGACCTGGCCATCGACCGGGGCTCCCGGGTGGTCATCCTCGGGTTCAACGGCGCCGGCAAGACCACGCTGCTGCGGATGCTGGCGGGCGAGGCCCAGCCGGACACCGGTGAGGTGGTCCCGGGGCACGGCCTCAAGCTCGGCTACTTCGCCCAGGAGCACGACACCCTGGACCCGGACCGGACGGTGCTGGAGAACATGCGCTCCGCCGCCCCGGACCTCGCCGACACGGAAGTCCGCAACGTCCTGGGCTCGTTCCTGTTCCAGGGCGACGACGTGTCCAAGCCGGCCGGGGTGCTCTCCGGCGGCGAGAAGACCCGCCTGGCGCTGGCGACCCTCGTGGCCTCCTCCGCCAACGTGCTGCTGCTCGACGAGCCGACCAACAACCTGGACCCGGCCTCCCGCCGGGAGATCCTCAACGCGCTGCGCACCTACGAGGGCGCGGTCGTGCTCGTCTCCCACGACGAGGGCGCGGTCGAGGCGCTGGACCCCGAGCGCGTGGTGATCCTGCCCGACGGCACCGAGGACCTGTGGAGCCAGGAGTACCAGGACCTCATCTCCCTCGCCTGACGGCGGGCGCCCCTCGCGACGTCAGTCGCGGGCGGCGGAGGTGTGCTCGCGCTCCAGGGCGTCCAGCATCGCGTCCTCCTCGTCCTCCCACGTGGGGCCGGAGCGCCGGCGCTGCGGCCGGGGGCGCATGAGCGACCTGAGGTGGGCCGGCATGTCGTCGGCCATCTCGAGCTGGCGGACGACGAGCTCCTCGTCGCCCTCGCCGATGTAGTTGCCGTCCTCGTCGTAGAACCGTGCGAGCCGACGCTCCATCTCCTGGGCGAACTGGCGGTCCCAGGCGTCGTTGCGGGCCTGCTGCCGGGCGGCGTAGCCCCAGGCCACGAAGAACAGCGCCGCGAACGCGTACCACTGCAACGAGTAGGACAGGTGCGGCCCGGAGTCGATCTCCGGCTCCGGAGCCGGCGCGGGGGCCGCCGCGGGGGCCGGGTCCTCGGCGAAGACCTCGCCGTAGGCCGCCGTCCCAATCGGCCGGTCCCAGCGCTCGCGCAGCTCCTCGAGGTCGATCGAGGCGATCTGGCCCGCGGGGGCGCCGCGGCTGACGGACGGCTCCCCGGGCTGGAGCCGGGCGGTGACCGTCACCCGGCCGGCGGGCGGGGCCGGCACCTCGTCCGGCATCCCGTTGGCCGCCTCACCCGTGGGGATCCAGCCGCGGTCGAGGACCACGACGTCCCCGTCCTGCGTGCGGAACGGGACGAGCACCTCGTAGCCGACGCGTCCGTCCTGCGGCCTGTTGCGGACCAGCACCTGGTCCTCGGGCAGGTACTCGCCCGTGAGCTCGACGGGGTGCCAGGTGAGGCGCTCGTCGTGGACGGCGAACTGCTCGGCGGCGGCCGCACCGGTCAGGGGCTCGGCACGGTAGTTCTGCGTGATCTTGGCGTTCTCGCCGACCAGGTGGTCGTTGCGGTCCATCTGCCAGCCGCCCAGGTACACCGAGACCACGGCGGCGGCGCAGGCGAGAAGGAAGAAGCCTAGCCACTTGCCGCTGAGCAGGAAACGGTAGTCGTTCATCCCCGGCGCTCCTGCGCGGGGCCGGCGTCGGCGAGGGGGACGGTGTCCTTCCAGAAGCCGCGCGCGCCGAGGAACTGCTCGAGGTCGCCGCGGTGCTCGGGGCACGCCAGCCACGTCTTGCGGCGCTCCGGGGCGTGGATGCGCGGGTTGTTCCAGCGGATCTGCCACGCGGCGTCCGCACGGCAGCCCTTGCGGGAGCACTGCGGGGTGTCGGGCCCGGCCGGGGGAGCGTCGGCGCCTCGCGGGGACAGCGATCCGAGCAGGTCGAACTCCACGGCGGTCGTGCTCCTCAGGGTCTTCGGCGGATCCCGGTACGGCCCGCGGCGGGCTCAGGCCGCTCCGCGGCGCCGGGTGGTGTCGTCCTCGACAGTAGCGGAGGAAGCCGGGTCCCCGCTGGGAGCGGTCGTGCTCCCGCGGCCGTCCGGGACGGGGTCGTCCTCGCGGTGCCCGGCGACGAACTCGCCCTCGAGCACGAAGTCGATCGCCAGGGGCGGGGCCGGCGGCCGCGGCTCGGGGGCGGCGGCCAGCGCCGGCGCGGCGGGCGGCTCGTAGTACTGGCTCGTCCGGGCGGAGCGGTCGTTGCTGTTGGCCAGCAGCACCGCCATCCACGGCAGCACGGCCACGCCCAGGATCGCGACGCCGCGCACCCAGATGTTGTCGACCGCGACGAACACGATGAGGCACACGATGCGCAGGCCCATCTGGATGCTGTAGACCTTCATCCGGTGGCCCATGTCCTGGGTGTGCGGCTCCGCGGTGGCGGTGATGGAGTGGACGTCGTCCTGGCCGGCGGCCTCGCCGGTCGTGAGATAGCGCTTGCTCATGGTCCTCCCAACAGACGACCAAGTATCTCACCGGGGTCCGACATCGAGAAGGCGGTCCTCCGGGGCTGCCGTCCGGTCGCCCGCGGCGACCGGTACGATTGGGGGGATTTCCCCGCGGGCCGGCGCCGACCGGCGTGCCGCGCACCCGCGACCCACGACCGAAAGGCCCCCTCCCCATGGCAGACGAGCAGCGCAGCCCGGCCCCCCGCACCGTCCTCGTGACCGGCGGCAACCGCGGGATCGGACGGGCCATCGCCCAGGCGTTCCAGGACGCCGGGGACAACGTGGCCGTCACCTACCGCTCCGGCGAGGCGCCCGAGGGCTTCTTCGCGGTGCAGGCCGACGTCACCGACTCCGCGTCGATCGACGCCGCGTACAAGGCCGTCGAGGCCGAGTTCGGCCCGGTCGAGGTGGTCGTGGCCAACGCCGGGATCACCCGGGACACCCTGCTGCTGCGGATGAAGGAGCAGGACTTCCAGGACGTCGTGGACACCAACCTCACCGGCGCGTTCCGCGTGGTGCAGCGCGCCGCCAAGGGATTCATGCGCCTCAAGCGCGGGCGCGTGGTCCTCATCTCCTCCGTGGTCGGGCTCTACGGCTCGCCCGGGCAGGTCAACTACGCCGCGTCCAAGGCCGGCCTGGTCGGCATCGCCCGGTCGATCACCCGGGAGCTGGGCGGGCGCAACGTGACCGCCAACGTCGTCGCCCCCGGGTTCATCAACACGGAGATGACCGCGGCGCTGCCGGAGGACACCCAGAAGAACTACCTCGCCTCGATCCCGGCCGGCCGGTTCGCCGAGCCGGAGGAGGTCGCCGCCGTCGTGCGCTGGATCGCCTCCGACGAGGCGAAGTACATCTCCGGCGCCGTCATCCCCGTGGACGGCGGCCTCGGCATGGGCCACTGAGCCCCGCCGCCCCCTGATCCCCGCACGTTCCACCGAAGGAGCACCATGAGTTCACTTGCAGGCAAGACCGCCGTCGTCACCGGGTCCTCGCGCGGCGTCGGCGCCGACACCGCGAAGCTGCTGGCCGGGGAGGGCGCCAACGTGGTCGTCAACTACCGGCAGAAGGCGCCCCGCGCCAACAAGGTCGTCAAGGAGATCGAGGCGGCCGGCGGGAAGGCCATCGCCGTCCAGGCGGACATGACCGAGCCCGAGGACGTCCGCAACCTGTTCGCCCGCGCCGTGGAGGCCTTCGGCGGGGTGGACGTGCTCGTGCTCAACGCCTCCGGCGGCATGGAGACGGACCTCGGTGAGGACTACGCGCTCAAGCTCAACCGGGACGCGCAGAACGACACCCTCAGCGCCGCGCTGGAGCACCTGCCCGAGGGCGGGCGCGTGGTCTTCGTGACCAGCCACCAGGCGCACTTCATCAACGACGTCGAGACCATGCCGGAGTACGTGGAGGTCGCCAGGTCCAAGCGCGCCGGTGAAGACACCCTCACCGCCCGCATCCCGGAGCTGACCGGGAAGGGCATCACGTTCGTGGTGGTCTCCGGCGACATGATCGAGGGCACCGTGACCGCGACCCTGCTCAACCGGGCCCGTCCGGGGGCCCTCGAGGAGCGCCGCGAGGCCGCCGGCAAGCTCTACTCCGTCCAGGAGTTCGCCGAGGAGATCGCCCGCATGGTCACCGCGGACGTCCCCACCGGGCACGTCGAGCTCGTCGGCGGCGCCGACGACTTCCTGGCGAAGGCCGGTCGCCGCTAGGCCCACGGCCCCCGACGACGGCGGGGCGGGCGCCCTCCCGGGTGACCGCCCCGCCGCCGTCCCCGCCGCCACCGGAGCCCGCGGCGGCGCGAAACCGTCCGCAATGTGACGCCGTCCGGCCTCCGGGGGTGCTAATCATGTACTCCACGGCACGAGGCCGATCGCGCCTCGGCCAGGAGCACCTCCGCGCGGTGCGGAGCCGAGCGAGGAGCCACCATGACCCCACAGCCCACCGGACGCCTCGACCCCGGCGGTCACCTCGTCCTCACCCGCACGTTCCGCGCCCCGGCCGAGGAGGTCTGGGCCGCGGTGACGGACCCCGCCCGGCTGGCCCGGTGGTACGGGACGTGGAGCGGTGACCCGGCCACCGGGCGCGTCGAGGTGCTGCTGACGGTCGAGGACCTGGACGAGCCCGAGCCCCTGCTGATCCGCCGCTGCGACCCGCCCCGGCACCTGGCGCTCACCCTGGGCACGGCGGCCGACGCCTGGCGCGTGGACCTCGACCTCCAGGACGAGGACGGCACCACCGTCCTGCGGCTCACCCACCGGTACCCGGACCCCGACGAGGTGGAGTCGGTGGGGCCCGGCTGGGAGTACTACCTGGACCGGCTCGTGGCCGCCGAGACCGGCGGGGACCCGGACGCCGTCGACTTCGCCCGGGACTACCACCCCGCGATGTCCGGGCACTACCGGCCGCTCGCCGAGCAGCTCCGGGCCCGGGACTGATCCCCGCCGGACGGGCCTCACCCGGGGTGGGGGCTCGCGATCCGGATGAGGTTGCCGCAGGTGTCGTCGAGCACCGCGGTGGTGTACGGGCCCGAGACCGTGGGCTCCTGGACGAAGTGCACCCCGCGCTCGCGCAGCCGCTCGTACTCCGCCCGCACGTCCTTGACCCCGAAGCTCGTGAACGGGATGCCGTCGGCCACGAGCGCGGCCTTGAACGGTCCCACGGCGGGGTGCTCGGAGGGCTCGAGCACCAGCTCGACGCCCTCGGGCGCCTGGGGCGAGACCACGGTGAGCCAGCGGGCGCCGCCGGCGGGGACGTCGTGCTTGACCATGAAGCCGAGCTTGCCGGTGTAGAACAGCAGCGCCTGCTGCTGGTCGTCGACGAAGACGCTGGTGTGGGTGATGCGCATGGGACGCTCCTTCTCGGGTCGGGCGGCGCGGGGCGCGTCAGGAGCCGGCGTCGCCGACGCTGAACATCCAGTGGATGCCGAACCGGTCGGTGCACATCCCGAACAGACCGCCCCAGGGGGCCTCCTCGAGCGGCATCGTGACGGTCCCGCCCGCGCCCAGTGCCTCCCACCAGCCGCGCATCACGGACTCGTCGTCCCCGCTCACGGAGACCGATACGTTGTCGCCGACGGCCAGGTCCATGCTGTTCGGGGTGTCGGCGGCCATCAGGACCATGCCGGTCCCGGTGGTGAGCATCGAGTGCATCACCTTGTCCTGCTCCGCCGGGTCGTCGCTGGCGCCGTACTCGCTGAACCGGCTGACCGACAGCTCCCCGCCGAACACGGAGCGGTAGAAGGTCATCGCCTCCTCGGCCGTGTCCCGGAACGAGAAGTAGGGATTGAGCAGCATGGGCATGGCCGGGCCTTCCGCGTCGATCGGTCGATGCTCCCATCATGACGCCGTCCGCGGCGCGGGGGAAGCAACCCTGGGAAGCCGCCGGAGGGGTGCGTAACCTGGTGCGCATGAGCAGAACGCAGTACTACGTGGCGGCCAGCGCCGACGGGTACATCGCCGACCGGGAGAACCACCTCGACTGGCTGCTGCAGTACGGCTTCGAGGCCTACCAGGAGCACTACGACGCGTTCCTGGCCGACGTCGGCGCGCTCGCGATGGGCGCGAGCACGTACGAGTTCGTCCTCGACCAGGGGGACTGGGCCTACGGGGACCTGCCGGTCTGGGTCTTCACCCACCGCGAGCTGCCGCGGCCGGCGGGGGCGGAGCCGACCTTCGTCAGCGGACCGGTCACGATGCACGCCGAGGCCCTGGTCGCCGCCGCGGGCGAGCGGAACCTGTGGGTGGTGGGCGGCGGGAAGCTCGCGGCCCAGTTCGCGGACGCCGGTCTGCTCGACGAGCTGTGGCTGACCTACATGCCGATCGTGCTGGGCGGAGGACATCCCGTCCTCCCGACCGCGGCGGCGCGCGACCTGCGGCTCCAGCGCACCACCCACTTCGAGGGCGGCGCCGTGGAGCTGCGCTACGTCCTGGAGGGCCCGGACCGGCAGGTGTGGCCGGAGTAGCCGCTCTCCGCCGCCGCGCGCGGCAGCCCGTACCAGGCCGCGGCGTTGTCGTGCAGCACGGCCGCCGCGGCGCCGGCGCCCAGGGTCTCGGCGACCAGCGCGACGTCCGCGTCCCGGAACGGGCGCTCCGCCCGGGTGCTCGGCAGATCGGTGCCGAAGAGCAGGGCGGTCGGGTCCACGGCGTGGATCCGGCGCAGCGCGTCCGGCACGTCGAGGTCGACGCGCCCGAACCCCGTGGCCTTGACCTTCACGCCCCGCTCGACGAGCTCGAGCAGCCGCGGCAACCCCGCCGCGCTCATGCCGAGGTGGTCGACGCCGGCCCGCGGCAGGCGCCGCAGCACAGGGGCGAGGTGCTCCAGCGCGGCGGCGTCAGCGTAGAACTCGGCGTGCCACCCGGCGAGGTCGTGCACCCGCCGGGCGAGCCGCTCGATGCCGGCAGGGTCCGCGTCGGCGCCGCGGCGGAGGGTGAAGCGCACCGCCCGCACCCCGGCCCCGTGGAGCTCGCGCACCTGCTCGTCCGGGACGGTGGGCGGCAGCTGGGTCACACCGACGAATCCGGGGCCGAGCTCCGCCAGCGCCGAGCGCAGCCACTCCTGGGCGTGGCCCTGGAAGGAGCCGCTGACCACGGCCCCGCCCGCCACGCCCAGCCCCCGGACCCTGCGCCGGTAGTCCCCGACCGTGAAGGTCGGCGGCAGGTACCCCTGATTGGGCACCAGCGGGAACCGCGGGTCGACCACGTGCAGGTGGGCGTCGATCATGCGGTCATTCTGCCCGAGACCGTGGGGCGGTGCGCGGGGGCGGGCCGGTCCGGCGGCGCGACCGGGGTGGCGCCCACCCTCGTTGCTTCCGCACACATACACTGCATGCCTGTGACCACCACTGTCCTGACCCCCGACCACGTGCTCCAGGCCGCCGAGGAGGCCCTCGACCGGGCCCGGCGCAGCTACGCCCGGAAGCTGCTGCGCCTGGTGGCCGCCGAGCTGACGCGCCGCCACCCCGACGCGGTGCGCCTGGACGTGCTCGGTCACGACGGTGACCAGGAGTTCTTCGTCGACGCCCTGCGCGACGCCGCGGGCGACTACGTCTGGGGCGACCCGGGCCGGGTCGTGGTGGTGCGCGAGACGGCCGACGACGAGCTCGGCGGCACCGTCACGGTCGCCGCGCGGGACGTGCGCGAGCTCGTGGGCCGCGCCCTGGACGCCTACGCCGGACCGCTGGAGCGGCTGCTGCGCCACGACGAGCAGAGCGACACCTACTGGCTGGACCTGACCGCGCCCTGACCGGCCCCGGGACCGTCCCGGCCTGGGCGCGGCGACCGTGCCCGGGCGGTGCGGATCACTCCTCGTAGGGGGGCCACAGGCTGACCCCCAGCCGCACCTCGAGGCGGGCGATCGTGTACCCGTCCGGCCAGACGTGCCCGTCCAGGATCCGGGACAGCGCCGTGTGGTCGACACCGGTGAGCGCCCCGAGCTCCCGCAGCGTCCGGGACCCCGCGGCCGCCCGTAAATTCAGCGCGAACAGCCTCGCCCGCTCCGCCACCGGGTCGCCGCAGATCTCGTCCGGCCAGGAGAGACACTGGTCCTGTGGTTCCGGTCGCACCCTGCTCGCCATGGCGGGCAGTCTAGGGACCGGCCCTGAGCATGAACCTGGGATCAGGAGGCCGCGGGCCCGTAGCGGTGCTCCGGGCGGCCCGTGCTCCCGTAGCGGAGCTGGATCTCGACCGACCCGTCCTCGGCCAGTGCGGAGAGGTAGCGCTGGGCGGTGGCCCGGGAGATGCCGACCTTCCGGGCGATCTCCGCGGCCGAGAGGGGCACCCCGGCCTCCAGGGCCGCCAGGACCGAGCCCTCCGTCGCGGACCGGGTGCGCTCGCCGGGGGAGGCGGTCTCGCCCGGGTGCAGGGCGTGCAGGGCGCGGTCCACGGTCTCCTGCGTCAGCGCGTCCCGGTCGGTGAGCAGCCGGCGGTACCGGGCGTAGGCCCGCAGGGTGCGCGCCAGCCGCTCGTTCGGGAACGGCTTGATGAGGTAGGCGAGCGCGCCGCGGCGGACGGCGGTCCGCACGGAGGCCGGGTCGGCCGCCGCGGTGAGCATGATGACGTCCACGTCGAGGGCCCGCAGCAGGTCCAGGCCGAGCGCGTCGGGCAGGTAGACGTCCAGCAGCACGAGGTCGGGCTGGTGGGCGTGGACGGTGCGCATCGCCTGCTCGGCGGTGCCCACGGGGGTCAGCGCCGTGAAGCCCGGCACGGCGTTGACGAAGCCGGCGTGCAGCCGTCCCACGTGGAAGTCGTCGTCGACCACGAGGACCACCAGGTCGTCGCTCATCCTGCACCTCCTGATCTGCCGGCGGACCGTTCGCCGCCGACGTCGGCCCCGGGTCCGGGGTCGCGGACCACGGTACCGGGCAGGCGGGCGCAGAAGACGGCTCCCGGCCCGCCGGGGCGTCCGGGATCGGCCACCCACACCTCTCCGCCACGCCGGCGGGCCAGCTCCCGGCTCAGGGACAGGCCGAAGCCCTGGCCGTGGACGTCGGGCAGCACGGCGAACGGCGCTGCGCCCTCGTCCCCGGATCCGCCGGCGGGAACGGCGGTGGACCAGCCCTGGGCGAAGATCGGCTCGGGGTCCGCCACGGGGAGCCCGTCGCCGGAGTCGGCCACGACGAGGTGCAGGGTGCCCTCCCCGCCGGTCCAGTCGTCGAGCAGCTCGACCTCGACCCAGCGGTCTCCCGCCGTGCCCTGGACGGCGGCGCGGACGGCGTTGTCCACGAGGCTGCCGATCACGGTGGTGACGTCCTGCGGGTCCGTGATGCGGCCGCGGACGAGGGTGTCGGCGCCGATGCGCAGGCTCACGCCGCGCTCGGCGGCCTCGACGCTCTTGGCCCCCAGGAACGCCTGCAGGTAGGGGTCGCGCAGCAGCTGGGCGCCCTCGGCGGGGTAGCTCAGGGGGCCGGTCTCGGTCACCTCGGCCACGTACCGGCGGGCCTCCTCGGGATCGCCGATCGCGAGGAGGCCGGCGATGGTGTGCAGGCGGTTGGCGAACTCGTGGCGCTGGGCGCGCAGGGCGGTGCTGAGGGCGCCGACGGCGTCGAGCTGGCGGGTCAGGGACTGCAGCTCGGTGCGGTCCCGGATCAGGACCACCCAGCCCAGCGGGGGCAGGCCCGGGCGGTCGGGCCGGACGGCGCGGGCGGAGAGGATCAGCACGTGCCGGCCGACGACCTGCTCCACGGCCGGGGACGCGGGGGTCGCCGCGGCGAGCAGCGCCGCGAAGGACGTCGGCAGGCCCGCCTCGGCCAGCGGGGTCCCCACGAGCCGGGCGGGCTCCGTCACGCCCAGCAGCCGTCCCGCCTCGGCGTTGACCACGGTGATGCGGTGCTCGGGGGAGATGCCGATGACGCCTTCGTCGACCCCGCGCAGCACCGCCTCCTGGTCCTGGGCGAGCGTGGCGATCTCCTCGGGCTCCAGGCCGAGGGTGAGGCGCTTGAGCCGGCGCGCGATCGCCGCGGAGGCGGCCGCGCCGAGGCCGAGGGCGCCCACGGCGGTGGCGGCCACGGGGGTGATGTCCTCCCGCAGGGTGGCGAGCATGTCCGTGCGGGAGATCCCCACGCTCACGGCACCCACTACGGCGTCGTCCGTTCCCGGGGCGTACACCGGGACCTTGGCCCGGGCGGAGCGCCCCAGGGTGCCGCGCTCCTGGCTCGTGACCTCCCGCCCGGCCAGGGCCTCGGTGGGGTCCGTGCTGACGGGCCGGCCCAGCTGCTCGGGATTGGGGTGGGAGAGCCGCAGCCCGGTGTCGTCGGTGATCACCACGAAGAGGGAGTCCGTGCGGTCGCGGACCTCCTCCGCGGCGGTCTGCAGGGCGCCCCCGGACAGCACCTCCGGGTCGAGGTCCGCGGGACCGGCGTCGAGCAGGTCCGCCACGCCCGCGCGGACGTCGTCGTCGGCGGCGACCGACCGGGCGATGGACAGCGCCTGGCCCTCGGCGTCGCGGCCCAGCCGCTCGTAGGTCAGCCAGGCGTAGACGCCCCCGCACAGGGCGACGACGAGGGTCACCACGGCGAGGTGCAGCAGCATCATCCGGGCCAGGAAGCCGGGGCGCTGCCGGGGCGCACCGGGTGCCGTCACTGTCTCTCCTCGGGGCCGGGCGCGGTCTCGTGCTCGAGGGCCGCGCGTGCTGCATCCCACTCTACGACCCGGGTCGGCCGCCGGGAGCGGGGTCCCGGCGGGGGCGGGGGATCAGAGGTCGGCGAAGAACCGGACCGCGTCGAGGTTCGGCAGGTTGACCTGGGCGTCGGCGGCCGCGCGCAGGGCGGGCTTGGCGTTGTAGGCCACGCCGAGCCCGGCGGCCGTGAGCATGTCGAGGTCGTTGGCGCCGTCGCCCACGGCGATGACGTCCTCGGGGGCGACGTCGAGCTCCTCGGCCCAGGTCCGCAGGCACCGCTCCTTGACGGTGCGGTCCACGACCTCGCCGAGCACCCTGCCGGTGAGCGTGCCGTCGACGACCTCGAGGGTGTTGGCCGCGTGCCGGGTGAGCCGCAGCTGCTCGGCGAGCGGGGTGAGGACGCCCAGGAAGCCGCCGGAGACCGCCGCCACGGCGTGCCCCTCCCGCAGGAAGGCCTTGACGAGCACGTCCGCGCCGGGGGAGAGCCGGACCGCGGCCAGGACCTCGTCGAGCACGGACGCGGGCAGCCCGGCGAGGGTCTCGACGCGCGCGAGCAGGGACTCGGCGAAGTCCAGCTCCCCGAGCATGGCCGCCCGGGTCACGGCGGCGACCTCGGCCTCGCGCCCCGCGTGGGCGGCGAGCATGTCCACCACCTCCTGCTGGATGAGCGTGGAGTCGACGTCCATGATGAGCAGCTTCTTGCGCCCGGGGTCGAAGAGGGTGGTCGGCACCACGTTGACGTCCACGCCCGGCAGCATCTGGGTCAGCGGGTCGGGGCGCAGGGCGGCGAGCAGGGCGGTCGCGTCGGAGCCGTGCACGAGCGCGGTGAAGGCGTTGTAGCCGGGGACCTCCGAGTCCGGCCCGGCCGAACCGGGGCCGGTGACCCGCACCGTGGAGAAGCGCTCGACCTCGGCGCCGGCGTCCTGCACGAGGGTGAGGATGCGCTCACGGGCCTCAGGGTCCGGATTCTGGGCAAACGCGATGACGGCGAGGTCGGTGGTCATGTGCGCCAGCTTATCGGCAGGCGCGGGCAACGGCCGACCGGGGCCCTCACTCGGGGCGGAGCACCGCGACGTCGGAGACGAGCTCGATGTGCTCGGCCATCGCGCGGGCCGCCCGCTCGGGCTCCCGGTCGCGGATGGCGTCCACGATCGTCCGGTGGGACTCCAGGGACCGTTCGGGGCGGCCCTGCTGGCTCAGGGACTCGATGCGGGTCTCCCGCACGAGTCCGGAGATCTCGGTCATCATCCGCGCCAGGACCGAGGAGTGGGCGGCGGCGGTGACCGCGGCGTGGAACAGCTCGTCGCCCTCCAGCCCCCGGCCGCCGCCGGCGATGTCCTGCGCCATGAGCGCCAGGGCGTGCTCGATGGCGGACAGGTCCTCGGGGGTGCGCCGGGCCGCGGCCAGGGCGGCGATCTTGGTCTCCACGGCGCTGCGGGCGTCGACGATGTCCGGCAGCCGATCGGCGTGCTCGCGCAGTCCCCGCAGCACCACGGCGCTGGAGGGCCGGTAGCGCAGCACCGCCCCGCTGCCGTGCTGCACGTCGATCACCCCGAGCACCTCCAGGGCCACCAGGGCCTGGGCGACGGTGGCCCGGGAGACGCCCAGGCTGTCGGCGAGGTCCCGCTCCGGGGGGAGCCGGTCGCCGGTCTCGAGCCGGTCCTGGATGACGTGGTCCAGCAGCCGCTCCACCACCTGCTCGTAGAGCCGAGGGCGTTCCACCCGGTCGATCCTGTTGGGCCCTGCCATGTCCGTCCTCCCCGGTCGCACGGCGCCGGAGCGTCCCGGCGGCGCGGCACCACCCAGTGGCGTCCGGCCCCTATGCTAGCCCAACGATTGACAAGGACCCCTAGTGTCCTATTGGCTAGTCCAAAACTGGCGGTGTGATCCACACCACTGTTCCCGCAGGAGCTCCACTTTCACCGGCGGGACCGTCCTCGTCCGAAGGAAGACCCATGGGCCCAGAAGTGCTCTCCATCATCATCCTGGCCGCGATGTTCGTCGTGGCCACCGTCCTGCCCGTCAACATGGGGGCGCTGGCCTTCGTGGGCGCGTTCGTGCTGGGGGTGTTCGTCCTCGGGATGGACACCGACCAGATCCTCGAGGCGTTCCCCGGCGGGCTGTTCCTCACCATCGTGGGGGTGACCTATCTGTTCGCCATCGCCCAGAAGAACGGCACCGTGGACCTGCTCGTGCAGGCGGCGGTGAAACTGGTGGGCAGCCGGGTCGCGCTGATCCCGTGGATCATGTTCATCATCACTGCCGTGATCACCGCCGTGGGCGCCCTGTCCCCGGCTGCCGTGGCGATCATCGCCCCGATCGCGCTGAGCTTCGCCGCCAAGTACAAGATCAATCCCCTGATGATGGGCATGATGGTCATCCACGGCGCCCAGGGCGGCGGCTTCTCGCCGATCTCCGTCTACGGAGTGACCGTCAACGGCATCGTCGCCGGGGCCGGCCTGGACGTCAGCCCCACCGCGGTGTTCCTCTCCAGCCTGGTCTTCAACCTGCTGATCGCCGTGGGCCTGTTCGTGACCCTCGGTGGGCGCGGCCTCGTCTCGGCCCGCGCGGAGGACTTCGTGGAGCGGGCCTCCGAGGCCCGCCTGTCCCGCAGCCGGGTCGCCGCCGGGCACGCCGGGGACCGGGACGTGGACTTCAAGGGCTTCGGCTCGGGCATGTACGGTCCCCGTGACCCGGCCGGGTCCTCCGAGCCCCCGGTCCGGCGCGAGGGCAGGGGCGGACTGCTCCCGCAGGCCGCCACCATCCTGGGCCTGGTCGTGCTGGCCGTCGTCGCCCTGGGCTTCGGCGTGGACGTGGGCTTCGTGGCCATCACCGTCGCCGTCGTCCTGGCCCTGGTCTCCCCGACGGCGCAGAAGGGCGCGGTCAACAAGATCGACTGGTCCACCGTGCTCCTGCTCGGCGGCATGCTCACCTTCGTCGGCGTGCTGCAGGAGGCGGGCACCATCGAGTACGTCTCCAACGGCGTGGCCGGGCTGGGGATGCCGCTGCTGGCGGCGCTGCTGATCTGCTACATCGGCGCCGTCGTCTCCGCCTTCGCCTCTTCGACCGCCATCCTCGCGGCGCTCATCCCCCTGGCCGTGCCCTTCCTGCTCGCGGGCGAGGTCGGGGCCACCGGGCTGATCTGCGCCCTGGCCGTGGCCTCGACCATCGTCGACGTCTCCCCGTTCTCCACCAACGGGGCGCTCGTGCTGGCCAACGCCCCCGCCGACGTGGACCGCGACGTCTTCTACAAGAAGATCCTCGTCTACGCCACCGGCGTGGTCGTCATCGGCCCGCTGCTGGTCTGGGCCGTGATGGTCGCCCCCGGCTGGCTGTAGCCCGCAGCCCCGCCCCGCCGATGCCCACCGACCCGATCACGGAGGAACCCGCCATGACCGACATCCAGCCCGCCACCGGCACCCCGCCCCGCACCGACCCCCAGGAGCCCTCGCCGTCCGGCGGCCCCCTGGCCGGCACCCTCGTCGTGGACCTGTCCCGTGCCCTCGCCGGCCCGCACGCGGCCATGATGCTCGCCGACCTGGGCGCGCGGGTCGTCAAGATCGAGAGCCCCGGCACGGGTGACGACACCCGCGGGTGGGGCCCGCCCTTCGTGGGACCCGAGGACGACCCGCAGGCCACGTACTTCCTGTCCTGCAACCGCAACAAGGAGTCCGTGGCCCTGGACCTCAAGTCCGAGGACGGCGGGCAGGTGCTCCGGGCGCTCGTGGAGCGCGCCGACGTCCTGGTGGAGAACTTCCGGCCCGGGGTGCTGGACCGGCTCGGCTTCTCCGTCGAGGAGCTGCACCGCCTGAACCCCCGCCTGGTGGTGCTCTCCATCACCGGCTTCGGCCACGACGGACCGGAGTCCCGGCGCTCCGGCTACGACCAGATCGTCCAGGGCGAGGCCGGGCTCATGTCGCTCACCGGTTCCGGCCCGGACGACCCCCAGCGGGTGGGCGTGCCCATCGCCGACCTGCTGGCCGGGATGAACGGCGCCTACGGCGTGCTGGCCGCCCTCTACGAGCGCGAGCGCACCGGGGCCGGGAAGGTCGTGCGCACCTCCCTGCTGTCCTCGGTGGTCGGGGTGCACGCCTTCCAGGGCACCCGCGCCACCGTGGCCCACGAGGTGCCGCGGGCCCAGGGCAACCACCACCCCTCCATCGCGCCCTACGGCCTGTTCGCCTGCCGCGGCGGGAAGGTGCAGATCAGCGTGGGCAGCGAGAAGCTGTGGCGCACCTTCGCCGGGGCCTTCGGGATCGACCCCGACCGGCCGGAGTTCGCGACCAACGCCGACCGCGTCCGCAACCGCCCGGCCGTGATCGCCGCCGTCGAGGAGGCCTTCGCCGCGCACGGTCCCGAGGAGCTGCTGGAGCTGCTGGCCGGGATCGGCATCCCGGCCGGGAAGGTCCGGACCCTGGACGAGGTCTACGCCTGGGAACAGGTGCGCTCGCAGGGGCTGATCGTGGGCGTCGACCACGAGGTCCTCGGCCCCGTCGAGCTGCCCGGACCCGCGGTGCGGTTCTTCGCCCCCGGCGACACGGACGAGACGACACGGCGGGACCACGCCGCCCCGCCCGTGCTCGACCAGCACGGTGCCTCCGTCCGCGACTGGCTCGCGGGCACCGCGACCGGGGCCGGCCCCACCGGGAACACCACCGACCCGAAGGCGGAGGCCCTCCGATGACCGCTCAGCCCCTCCCCGAGATGTCCACCGGCGCCCTGGAGGTCCGGCGGGAAGGCCCCGTGGCCTGGGTGGTCCTCGACCGCCCCGACCGGCGCAACGCGCTGTCCCCGGCGATGTGGGCGGCCCTGCCGGGCGTGCTGGAGAAGCTCGACGCCGACCCCGGCGTGCGGGTGATCGGGCTGCGCGGGGCGGGCGGGGTGTTCTCCGCCGGGGCCGACATCGCCGAGGTGTTCGAGTGCCTGGGGGAGCCCGGCACCGGGCTGCCCCGCGGCGGGCTGCTCACCGAGGCCGAGGCGGCCCTGGCCGCGGTGCACAAGCCCACCGTGGCGGCCCTGGAGGGGTACTGCATGGGCGGGGCCTGGATGCTGGCCGGCGCCTGCGACCTGCGCATCGCCACGGCCTCCCTGCGCATCGGACTGACCCCGGCCCGCATCGGCATCGTGTTCCCGGCCTCCGGGATCCAGCGCCTGGTCCGCCTGGTGGGCCCCGGCACGGCCTCCTACCTGCTGCTCACCGGCGACACCGTCACCGCCGCCGACGCCGAGCGGTGGGGCATGCTCACCCGCGTGGTGGAGGACGCCGGCTTCGAGACGGCCCTGGAGCAGGTGGTCACGGACCTGGCGGGGCGGTCCCAGCTCTCCGTGCAGGCCCACAAGCACCTGATCGCGCTCGCCTCCCCGGACGAGGGCGAGGCGGCCGGGCTCGGCGCCGACGAGATCTCCGAGGCCCTGTTCCGGGAAGTCCTCGACGGACCCGACGCCCGCATCGGGCAGCGCGCGTTCCTGGCCAAGGAGACGCCCCGCTTCCGCTGGGCCGGGGAGGACTTCTGGGCCGCCCGCTCCGGCGCCGCCGGGAGGGGCAGGGAGCACCGCGCGTCGATCATCCGTGGGCGGTGGCCGCGCCGCTCCGCCCGTCCCTGACGGGGCGCGTGCCGCACCGGCACGCCGGTGCGGCGCTCCGCGTGTCCTAGAGTGGCGGGTATGAGTGCTGTGGTGGAGATGGTGGACGTCAGCGTGGTCCGCGGACAGAAGACCCTGCTGGATTCCGTGGACTGGGTCGTCAACGAGGGCGAGCGCTGGGTCATCCTCGGCCCCAACGGCGCCGGCAAGACCACCCTGCTGTCCATCGCGGCCGCCCGCCTGCACCCCTCCCGGGGCATGGTCGACATCCTGGACGAGATCCTCGGCGCGGTGGACGTGTTCGAGCTGCGCCCCCGCATCGGGCTGACCTCCGCCGTGCTCGCCACCCAGATCCCCGACGCCGAGTCCGTGCGCAACTGCGTGGTCACCGCCGCGTACGGGGTGACGGGGCGGTGGATCGAGAGCTACGACGACGCCGACGAGGCCCAGGCGCAGGAGCTCATGGCCGCGTGGGGGATCGAGCACCTGGCGGAGCGCCGCTTCGGCTCGCTCTCGGAGGGGGAGCGAAAGCGCGTCCTGATCGCCCGCGCCCTGATGACCGACCCCGAGCTGCTGCTGCTCGACGAGCCCGCCGCCGGCCTGGACGTGGGCGGGCGGGAGGACCTGGTGGCCCGGCTGGACGAGCTGGCTCGCGACGGGGCGTCCCCGGCGATCGTCATGGTCACCCACCACCTCGAAGAGGTGCCCGACGCCTTCACCCACGCGCTGCTGCTGCGCGAGGGCCGGGTGGTGGCCGCGGGCCCCGTCCGCACCGTCATGACGCAGAAGAACCTCTCCGAGACCTTCGGCCTCCCGCTGAAGCTGGTGAAGGTCGGCAACCGCTTCGCCGCGTTCGGCCGGTCCTGACCCGACGTGGTGCCCGACACGCTCGCAGCCCTCGCCGCGGACTTCCCGTTCGAGTGGTGGCAGGCCGCCCTCATCCTGCTCGCCGGCGTCGCCGCCGGACTGATCAACACCATCGTCGGCTCGGGCACCCTCGTCACCTTCCCCGTGCTCGTGACCATGGGCGTCCCGCCCGTGACCGCGTCCATGTCCAACGCGATGGGCCTGATCGCCGGCAACCTCACCGGCGCCTGGAACTACCGCCACGAGCTCGCGGGCGTGGAACGGACCCTGCTCAAGCTCATCCCCTGCTCCGCGCTCGGCGGGGTGATCGGCGCGTGGCTGCTGCTGCACCTGCCCGAGGAGGTCTTCGGCTACGCCGCGCCGGGGCTGATCGTCGTCGCCCTCCTGTTCGTGGTCTTCCAGCCGCGGCTCCAGGCACTGGTGCGCCGGCGCAAGGACGAGCAGGCCAAGGCCGCCGCCGCGGCGGCCCGGGCCCGGGGGGAGACTCCCCGCACCCTCGACCCGGACCGGGCCCCGCAGCCCGCGTCCCTGTACGTCCTGGTGTTCCTGGCCGGGATCTACGGCGGGTACTTCGTGGCCGCCCAGGGCGTGCTGCTGCTCGGCATCCTGGGCGTCTTCCTGCTCGCCTCGCTGCAGGCCGCCAACGCCGTCAAGGTGGTGCTGGTGGCGGCGGTGAACATCGTCGCCGCCGTGTCCTACATCCTCTTCGCGTTCGACCGGATCAACTGGTGGGTGGTGCTGCTCATCGCCCTCAGCTCCACGGTGGGCGCCTGGGCGGGGGCCAAGATCGGCCGCCGGCTCTCCCCGGTCCTGCTGCGCACCGTGATCGTGGTGCTCGGCGTCGTGGCGCTCGTGAGCCTCGTGTCCCAGCTGCTCTGAGACCGGCCGGGCCCCGGACGGGCTCCGGCTACCATTCGGGGCGGACCCCCTCCGCGGCCCCGACCCGCCCGCCACGAACCCCGACCCCGAAGAGACCCCCGTGACCGACCTCCCTCAGATGATCCGCCTCGACAGCGCCGACGACCCCCGGGTGGCCGACTACGCCCGCCTGACCGACGTCAGGCTGCGGCGCAAGCTCGAGCCCGAGCGCGGCATGTACATCGCCGAGTCCTCCAAGGTGCTCCGCCGGGCGCTCGCGGCCGGGCACACCCCCCGGTCCTTCTTCATGGCGGAGAAGTGGCTGGAGGACCTCGCGGACGTCCTCGCCGAGCACCCGGACGTGCCCCTGTACGTCGGCCCGGACGAGGTGCTCGAGCAGATCACCGGCTTCCACCTGCACCGCGGGGCGATCGCGGCCATGCAGCGCCCGGAGCCGGTGGAGCTGGAGCGGCTCCTGGCGTCGTCGCACCGGGTGGCGGTCCTCGAGGACATCGTCGACCACACCAACGTGGGGGCGATCTTCCGCTCGGCCGCCGCGCTGGACGTCGACGCCGTGCTCGTCACCCCGCGCTGCGCCGATCCCCTGTACCGGCGCTCCATCCGGGTCTCCATGGGCACCGTGTTCCAGGTCCCGTGGACCCGGCTGCAGCACTGGACGGCCGACCTGCAGCGGATCAAGGACGCGGGCTTCACCACGGCGGCGCTCGCCCTGAGCGACGACTCGATCACCCTCCAGGAGCTGTCGGCGCGCCGCGACGAGCGGCTCGCCCTGGTCCTCGGCACCGAGGGGGACGGGCTGAGCGCCGCCGCTGTCCACCACGCGGACCTCACCGTGCGGATCCCGATGTCCCACGGCGTGGACTCCCTCAACGTCGCCGCCGCCTCGGCCGTGGCCTTCTGGGAGACCCGGCCCGGCCGCTGACGCCCCGCCCCATAACGATTGCTGACCCAGTTCACCCTCACCTGGAGCCTTAGCATTCGGAAAGGCGGATCATGGGAGCACCCGCTCGAGCCCACCGGGGCCCGAGGGGTCTTGGAGAAGGTGCATCATGAAGAAAGTCATCTCGTGGCTGGCGGCAGTGGTGCTGGCCATGGGGCTGGGGCTCATCGTCCCCGGCAGCGCGAACGCCGCGGCCCCGTACTGCGGCATCACGTGGGGATCGGGGGCCAAGGCCCGCAGCGGTGAGGCGACCACGCCCCGCTACCCCCACGTCACGGACGTCCGTGCGGGGCAGCACCGCTGCTTCGACCGGATGGTGATCGATCTCGACGGCAGGCTGCGGGGCTACGACGTGCGCTACGCCCGCTTCACGGGCATCGGCTCCGGCGACCCCATCCCCCTGCGGGGGACCGACCTGGTGATCACGGCCAACGCCCCCGCCTACGACGGCAGGGGCAGGCCCACCTACGAGTTCGACGACCGGCGGGAGCTCGTGGACGTCGCCGGCTACCGCACGTTCCGCCAGGTCGCGTGGGGCGGCAGCTACGAGGCCCGGACCTCGGTCGGCCTCGGCGTGCGCGCCCGGCTGCCGTTCCGGGTGTTCGTCCTCGACGGGCCGGGCCGGGGATCGCGGCTCGTCGTGGACGTCGCCCACCGGTGGTGAGGCGTCCGCGGCCCCGGGCGGCGGCGCGGGGGAACGGCACGCACCGGGCCCCCCGCGCCGCGGGACGGCGGGTGAATTTCCACCGGCGATCCGGTACGCTGGACCGCTGGTGCCCGATGCCCCCGCCCTTCCCGGACCGCGCGGACGGACGACGACGGCGCACCGCCCACCGAGCGAAACCGTGGCTGGCAAAATCCAGGCACCGACGACGAAGGTTTGAACCCCATGAAGACTGACATCCACCCGGACTACCACCCGGTCCTCTTCCGCGACCTGGCCTCCGGCAAGACGATCCTGACCCGTTCCACCGCCACCTCGAAGAAGACCGAGACGTGGGAGGACGGCAACGAGTACCCGATCATCGAGGTCGAGATCTCCTCGGAGTCCCACCCGTTCTACACCGGCAAGCAGCGCATCATGGACTCCGCCGGCCGCGTGGAGCGCTTCAACGCCCGCTTCAAGAACTTCGGCAAGTCCAGCAGCTGATCTCCGTCCCGCTCGCGGGGCCCCGCACGATCGCCCGCAGGCCCGGACCGCACCGGTCCGGGCCTGCGCCGTGCCCGCGGTCCCCGGCGTAGGCTGACCCGGGACCACCGGCACGGACGAGGGAAGGACACGGATGGCGCAGGAGCGGCGGCACGGGGAGTACAAGGTGCTGGGCGGCAAGCTCGTGGTCGCGGACCTGGACGTGGTCGACGGGCGGCTGGCCGACGTCTCCGTGAACGGGGATTTCTTCCTCGAGCCCGACGAGGCACTCGAGGACATCAACGCGGCGCTCACCGGGCTCAGCGAGCAGGCCTCCCCGCAGGAGATCGTCGCGGCGGTCGAGGCGGCCCTCGCGCCCGACGTCGTGCTGTTCGGCTTCTCCCCGCAGGCGATCGCCACCGCGGTCCGCCGGGCCCTGGCCCACGCCACGACGTGGGACGACCACGCGTGGGAGGTCATCCCGCCCACCGTCCGCCCCACCCTGGAGAACCTCGCGCTCGACGAGGTCCTCGCCCGCGAGGTGGGCGCGGGCCGGCGCCCGCCCGCCCTGCGCCTGTGGGACTGGGAGGAGCCGTCCGTGGTGATCGGGTCCTTCCAGTCCCTGCGTAACGAGGTGGACGCCGAGGGCGCCCGGCGGCACGGCGTCTCCGTGGTGCGCCGCGTCTCCGGGGGCGGGGCCATGTTCATGGAGGCGGGCAACTGCATCACCTACTCGCTGTACCTGCCGCAGACGCTCGTGGACGGGCTCAGCTTCTCGGAGTCCTACCCGTTCCTCGACCAGTGGGTCATGCAGGCGTTCCAGGAGATGGGCCTGGAGGCGTTCTACGTCCCGCTCAACGACATCGCCACCGAGCACGGCAAGATCGGCGGAGCGGCGCAGAAGCGCTTCGCGGGCGGCGGGATGGTCCACCACGTGACCATGAGCTACGACATCGACGCGCAGAAGATGACCGAGGTCCTGCGGATCGGCAAGGAGAAGCTCTCCGACAAGGGGCACCGCTCGGCGAAGAAGCGCGTGGACCCGCTGCGCCGGCAGACCGGCATGGCCCGCGCCGACGTCGTGGGCAAGCTCGTGGAGGTCTTCGCGGGCCGCTACGGCGCCGCGGAGGGCACCGTCCGGGACGCCGAGATCGCCGCCGCCCGCGAGCTCGTGCGCACCAAGTTCGCCACCTCGGAGTGGATCGCCCGGGTGCCCTGACCCGCCCGTGGCCCTTCTCCGCCCCCTGCTCTCCCAGCGACCTCCGGGCGACCTCCGAGCAGCGGCGGCCTAGCATGGGCGCACCGACCGGGGCAGGTGCCGCGACCGGCGTCCGCCCGACCCACCGAACGGGGAGCCTCTGATGACCGTCCACGACCGCGAATCCGCCCGCGACGCCGACCGTGGTGCCGAGCGCGCGGCGGCCGCCCCGCGCCGCCGCCCGGTCCGGCGCGTGCTGCTGGTGCTCCTGGGTCTCGTGCTGGTCCTCGCCCTGGTGGCCGCCGCGTTCGTCTGGAACCTGGGACGGACCTTCGACGCCCGCAAGCAGGTCGTGGACGACGCGTTCCCCGCCGAGAGCGGGCGCCCCGCCGCGGGCTCCGCCCAGGACCGGGGCACCACCGTGCTGCTGCTCGGCGCCGACAGCCAGCCCGGCGGGCGGGCGGACGTGGGCGTCGAGGGGGTGCGGGCGGACACCATCATGCTGGTGCACCTCCCCGAGGACGGCGGCGAGGCCTACGTCATCTCCGTGCTGCGGGACACGTGGGTTCCGATCCCCGGGGTGGGGGAGGCGAAGATCAACGCCGCCCTCGATCTCGGCGGCGTCCCGCTGATGGTCGGGACGGTCGAGGACCTCTTCGGCACCCGGATCGACCAGGTCGCCGAGGTGGACTTCGCCGGCTTCCAGGCCCTCACCGACGCCCTCGGCGGCGTGACCGTCGACGTGCCCCAGGACTTCGTGTCCAACGAGGGCATGACCTTCGAGCAGGGCCCCGAGCACATGGACGGGGAACGGGCGCTCGAGTTCGTCCGGGAGCGCAAGGCCTTCGAGGACGGGGACTTCCAGCGGGTGGAGAACCAGCGCAACTACGTCCAGTCCGCTCTCGAGCGGCTGCTCGGCCCGCAGACGCTGCTCAACCCGGTCCGGCTGCACACCGTGGTCAGCGACTTCTCGCCCTACCTGACGGTGAGCGAGGGGCTCGACGCGGCGTGGATCGCCGGGCTCGCCCCCGACCTGGCCGGTCTCTCCGCCGGGGACCTGCGGATGACCACGGCCCCCGATCAGGGCCTCGGCGTGTCCCCGGACGGGCAGTCCGTGGTCCTGCCCGACCTCGAGGCGATGGCGGGCATCGGCACGGCCGTCGCGGCGGACGATCTGGGCCCATATCTTGCTACGCTGAACCCTGACGATCAGTAGTTCCCCACCGGCCCCCCGACCCGGCGAGAAACGTCTTCCCCCGCCCGCAGCACGCCCCGTGATCGACCGGGACGGCCCCTCTTGACCCCCCGCGAGAAGGCCATGCCGCACACTCCCCGCCCCTTCAGTCCGGACGACGAGCCCGAGGCCTTCTGGCTGCCCGCGGCCCGGCTTCTCCCCGCCGCCGCGGCGCGACCCGCCGCCCGCGCCCTGCTGCGCAGTCCCTGGCCCGAGGCCGGGGCCGCCGTGGTCCGCGCCCTGGGCCCGGACCCGCGCGCGGAGCGGCAGCTCGAGCACCGGCTCGGCCGGGCCCGCCGCCGGCGTCC
>NZ_NSKF01000024.1:0-57213 GCF_002287015.1 Kocuria sp. WN036 | reverse complement strand
GCGGCGAGGTCCACGATGGTCTGCAGCACCTCGCGGGAGTAGACCGCGCCGGTGGGGTTGTTCGGGTTGATGATCACGATGCCCTTGGTGTTGGGGGTGATCTTCGCCGCGAGGTCCTCGAGGTCCGGGTTCCAGTCGTTGTCCTCGTCGCACCGGTAGTGCACGGGGGTGCCGCCGGACAGAGCCACCGAGGCGGTCCACAGCGGGTAGTCGGGGGACGGGATGAGGATCTCGTCGCCCGGGTTGCACAGCGCCTGCAGCGTCATGGTGATGAGCTCGGAGACGCCGTTGCCCAGGTAGACGTCGTCGGTGTCGAGGTTCATGATCCCGCGCGTCTGGTAGTACTGCACCACGGCCGTGCGCGCGGAGTAGATGCCGCGGGAGTCCGAGTAGCCCTGCGCGTGGGGCAGGTTCTTGATCATGTCCACGAGGATCGCGTCGGGTGCCTCGAAGCCGAACGGCGCGGGGTTGCCGATGTTGAGCTTGAGGATCCGGTGCCCCTCCGCCTCCATGTGCTCCGCCTGCTCCAGCACGGGGCCGCGGATGTCGTAGAGGACGTTGGCGAGCTTGTCGGACTGCTGGAATCTCTGCTGGTTGTTCATGGATGCGGTGTCTTTCCGGTACGGGTGGTCGGTGCGTGGGTGGTGGGGGAGGGGCGGGCTCCTCGGTGACGGCGCCGTTCCTTTAGGTTCTGGCCGGTGCGGTGGTGCCGAGCCGGATGCGCACGGCCAGAGTCGCGCAGAGGATCACGGCCACACCGCCGAGGACGGTGGTCATGGTGAGGTGCTCGCCCAGCAGCCACGCGGCCCAGAGGATGCTCAGCACCGGCTGGACGAGCTGGATCTGGCTGACCTGGGCCATGGGTCCGATGCCCAGACCGCGGTACCAGGCGAAGAAGCCCAAAAACATGCTCACGACCCCGAGATAGGCGAACGCGGCCCACTGCACCGACGTCCCTGCCAGGGGTTGTTGGATCATCGCCACGACCGTGAGGGTCACCATCACGGGGGCGGCCAGCACCAGGGCCCAGGAGATGGTCTGCCAGGCGCCGAGCTCCCGGGCCAGCAAACCACCCTCGGCATAACCGACGGCGGCGGCCACGACTGCGGCGAACAGCAACGCGTCCGCCCAGTGCAGCTGCCCCAAGCTCCCGGACTGCACGGCGGCGAAGGCGATCGCCACGACCGCGCCCACCCCAGTCATGACCCAGAACGCCTTCGGAGGGCGCTCACGGGTCCGCCACACCACCACGACCGCGGTGGCCGCCGGCAGTACAGCGATGACCACCGCCCCGTGACTGGCGTCAGTCGTGGTCAACGCGTACGAGGTCAGCAGCGGGAAGCCGGCCACGACCCCGCCGGCGACCAGCGCCAGCCGTAACCACTGGGTCCGGTGCGGAAGGTGCTGCCGGGTCAGCGCCAGAGCGGCGCCGGCCAGGGCGGCGGCGATGACAGCTCGTCCTGCGCCGACGAACAGCGGGGAGAGCCCGTCGACGGCCACCCGGGTGAACGGCACCGTGAAGGAGAAGGCCGTGACTCCCAGCAGCCCCCACCACAGTCCTGCGGCGGAGCGGGACGATATCACAGGATACGCAGAGACAGTAGCGCTACTATTGCTAGTCATGAACAACGATAACAGTTCACGGATTGTCGAGGGGTTGCGGAAATGGATCGGTGCCGCGGCGCCAGGGGCCCGGCTGCCCTCCACCCGAACGTTGGTGGCCCAGTATCAGGCCAGCCCCGTGACCGTGCAGAAAGCCCTGCGGACTCTGGCCACCCAAGGCCTGGTCGAGACCCGGCCCGGGGTGGGGACCTTCGTCCGCGCCGTACGCACGGGACGCCCGGCCGACTACGGGTGGCAGACGGCCGCGCTACGGGCCCCGCACGCACCGGCCCGGTCGGTGGCCACCGCTCTGCGCAGCGCGCCCCACGACGTGATCGGCTTCCACTCCGGCTACCCCGACCGGGAGCTGCTGCCGGAGCGGCTGGTGCGCACCGCACTGAGTCGGGCAGCACGTTCGGAAGCGGCCATCGCCCGTCCCCCGGTGGCCGGGCTGCCAGAACTCCAGTCGTGGTTCGCCCATGAACTGCGCGCGGCCACCCCGGTCGGTGTCACCGCACCCACCCCCAACGACGTGATCGTGCTCCCCGGTACCCAGAGCGGGCTCAGCTCGGTGTTCCGTGCCCTGGCCGGTGCCGGGCAACCGGTGATCATGGAGTCCCCCACCTACTGGGGTGCGATCCTGGCCGCCTCCCAAGCCGGAGTGCATATCGTCCCCGTGCCGACTGGGGTGGATGGCCCGGATCCGGCGGAACTGGACCGGGCCTTCCATGACAGCGGTGCCCGCCTGTTCTACGCCCAGCCGAACTACGCCAACCCCACCGGTGCACAGTGGCCGGCCGAACGGGGCCAGCAGGTGCTCGAGGTGGTGCGCGCCCACGGTGCCTTCCTCGTCGAAGACGACTGGGCCCACGACTTCGGCATCACCACCACCCCCGTGCCCCTGGCTGCCGGCGACGACTCCGGGCACGTCATCTACCTGCGGTCCCTGACCAAGAGCGTCTCCCCAGCCCTGCGGGTGGGCGCAATCATCGCCCGCGGCCCAGCACGGGAACGCATCCTCACCGACCGGGCCGCCGAAGCAATGTACGTCTCCGGGGTCCTCCAAGCCGCCGCCTTGGACGTGGTGACCCACCCCGGGTGGCAAACCCATCTGCGCGGGTTGCGCCACCAGCTGCGCACCCGCAGGGATCTGCTGTTGGCCAACCTCACCGAGCACGCCCCGCGGGCACACGTCGAGCATGTGCCACCGGGCGGATTGAACCTGTGGGCACGCCTGCCCGATGACACCGACCTGGCCCAGCTCACCCACGACTGCGAGCACGCCGGCGTCATCATCGCCGCCGGCACCGAATGGTTCCCCGCCGAACCCACCGGCCCCTACATCCGACTCAACTACTCCGGACCCAATCCCGCATCCTTCCTCGACGGGGCTCGAATCCTCGGGGCAACCCTTGGACGCCACCACGGCTGAGACCGAGCCGCGAGACCAACCCTGCAGAGCGCGAAACTCGCCCGCTAGCTACTCAGTGCTCCAGCGTTGCAGTTGGGGTTCGTGTCCGCGGGGCCAGCGCCACAGCAATACCCGCCTGCCGTACGAGCCGACGGAAGCCGCATCTGGGCGGACAGACCGGACCGGAAAGGCCTCGCGAGCACGACGGGGCGTCCCATCAGCGGAAGTGGGGACATGATGAAAGTCGATCTTTTCCTTACTGGTCGGTACGGTTGGGTCATCGCGCACGGTGCTCAGTCGGGGGGCTGACCCACCCAGCGTGGACTGTGTCGGAGTGCTCAGCCGGGGGGCTGACCCGCTCCAGACCGGTCGAATGACCGCCGTCCTGGCGGCAGAAGACCTGGGGGCCTTGGGCTCCGTCGTCGGGGGGCGACTCTTCTGCCGCCAGAGCGGCGGCCCCACACAGCACCCATGACAAGGCCTCTGGCTCTGTGGCGGCACGAGGACCACCCTCAGGTAGTTGTCCCGGTTGAGGAGGCCCGCATGAACGATCTCTACCGTGCCGGGGAGCACGCTAGTTGGGCGAGTCCCGTGATGGATCCGCTGTCCCGGGCAGCGGCCTTCGCAGCGCTGCGCCCGGCCCTGGAGGCCCTGATCCACCAAGCCGGCGCCGACTCCCGGCTGAGCCCGGAGGCCCGTCGAGTGCTGCGCGCGGTGGCCCGCACCCGTCCCGAGCACACGCTGGCCCTGGCCGAGCTCGCCGCCCGCGCCAGCACTGCCAAGGCCCGGGTTCCTGTCGCGTTGACCGAGCTGGAGACCTGCGGCTATCTCGCCCAGCTGGCACGCATCGCCCCGCACCTAAGCGCAGCACTGCCCCCACAAACCCCCTGCACCCCTGCAGCGACCGCCACGGTCGACCCCGTCGAGGCAGACACCGCCTGAACCTTTTCGCACCTATTCCGGTCTCCGTGTGACGACCTCACGCCGGATCCGGTGGCGCCTGATGCGGGGAGGGTTCGGTGTGGGCTCATCATTCGTTGATGCCCACGACCGTGGTGTCGGCGGGTACATCGTGGGTGACCACAGCACCCGCGCCGATTCTCGCCCTGGGCCCGAGCGTGACGGGGCCGATGACCTTGGCCCCGGACCCGATGAGCACCCCGTCCCCGACGAGGGCGTGGCGCCGCCCCGGGGTGCCGTCGCCGACGAAGCTCGCACCTTGGTAGATGGTCACGTCGTCGCCGATCACGCTGGTTTCCCCGATGACGACCTCGCTGCCGTGGTCGATGAACAGCCGATGCCCGATCACCGCACCCGGGTGAATGGTGATACCGGTGACCTTCGCCGAAGCGGTGGCGATGGCCTGGGCGCCCGGTTTGCCCCACCGGGTGGACCACAGGCGGTGGGCGAGTCGATGGGCGGCCACCGCGTGCAGGCCCGGGTAGCTGAGGAGGGTGGCCGCGGTGCCTTGCCCGGCGGGGTCGGCAGCGGCGATCGCACGGGCATCTGCCAGGACACTGGGACGGGTGGAGGCGGCCATGGCCACACCTTAGAAGACATCCGGTCCAGGTGGCCTACCACCCGCTTTACGTATGGCCCGGTTAGCGGCGTCGAACCCCCGGGAGTCCGCGCATCTGGTGGAACCCCGGCCCGTGGGTTGATAAGGGCATGAATCCCTTGGTAGAGCACCGCGGATGGGTGCGTCCGTGCCATACGACTGGCCTGAGACAGTCGCACGCGGCGGTCAATCCGCGTCGATGCCAGCGATCGTGTCCTCCAACGGTTGCGGTGACACGATTCCCGAGATTCGGCCGGGCCGCCCTGGACGGCGCTCCACGACGCCGTGCACAACAACAGTTGTCCCATGATCCATCCAGTGATGGATCTGAGAGAGCTCCTCCTGGCGCACCTGTGCCTCTACACGGCCGAACCGTGGGCCATTCGGGCTCGGCGTCTGGATCGCGATCTCACCGAACACGTCGCCCGGCGTGTGGCTGATGTGAATGATCGGTCCCGTGATGACGCGCAGAGGCTCGTTCTTCGGGGCCGAGAGTAACCGAACGGACCTCGTAACCAGCTCGCGCGCCTCGGTGTCCGCCGGGATCATTACTTTGCTCGGCGATTCCGCCGCCGCCGCTTCGATCGGCGCCCATGTGAATCCGGTCTCCAACCATGAGACCCCCGGTTCCGCGATCGCGCGACTGATCTGCGCGAACATCTCCTTCGTGCCACCTGCAATCACCACGGGCGTAAGGTCGCGCATGCGTGGCTCGCGCGCGGGCTGGATCACGTGTTTCTCGAACGCGGCGACAGCCTGAGCCAGCGTCCGCGTCACGCGCCGCTCCGGGGATTCAGGCCTTACGGACTCGACGCTCACGCCCGGTAGCGGCTGCTCAACCTCGGGAGTCGGGTCGGGCTCGCTCACTTTCAGCACGACGGGGAAGACGAACGAACCGACCTCGGTATGAGCGAGCCGGGCCTCGCGGACGATCTCGTCGCCCAGCTTGGAGTAGTTGCTCCCGATCGACTGTCGAGGGCGACGCGCGGTCGTGGCCGCGGCACGAAGCATTCCGAAGGCAGAGCCCACGACAGTGGCCCCGGCTTCGAGAGGGATCGTCAGTGCGCCGGGATCGTCGTTGTCCACGCGGAACCGTGTGACATCGAAGCGGACGAACTCGACTGCCCGCTCTACCGACGACGAGTGCTCGTCGTGCGCAGCCGCGATCCGCTCTGTGAGGTCGCTCCACTCGAATGAGCCCTTCCTCACCACAGGCGGCAGGTACATCTCTGCACGATTCCTGAGCGACCAGAGGTTAGAGCCGTTCGCGTTCTCCTTGGCGACGGACCAGCCACGCGTACGGAGCAGCGCAGAAAGGTCGTCTGCGACGTTCTCGCTCATGCGTTAATTCCAGTGCGGTTCTCGTGGAATTCGTAGACCTCGTCGCGCCAGTCATACAGCGATTCGGCCGTCAGCAGGTTCTCGCGCGTGAACTGCATCGTCGTGGTGTGGACGCTGCGGTCGAAACGCTTGCCGAACGCCACCGTTTTGTGGAGCGTGCTCGATGGCCTGCCCTCGATCCATTCACCGACATCCGATGGGACCTTCACAAGGACCACGTACACCGGGTGGAAACTGCTGGCCCATTTCCGGACCCACTCCGGTTCGAGCTGGAGGGTAGCCTTACCTGACCCGACCTTGAATTTACCGGTGCACTTCACCTGCACTTCGGCACTCGCTCTCCCGAACCTCAGGATGACGTCGATTGCGTCTACGTCCTCGTCCGGCGAGTTCTCGGTAAAGCCGACTCCGGCGTGAGCCGCAAGCGACCGCAAGTATGCGACCCCGTAGCGACCTCGTCGGCCGTTGTCCGTGAATCGTGGATTGGCCGCCGTCCCCAGACGCGATGGCAGAGGGTCCGGGCTCGGACCGGCGGTGCTCGATCCGGCGGTTGTCATCGCACTTAGATTAGCCACGCCGCCTGAGTCGTTCAGATTAGCCACGCCGCCCGAGCGGTATCGATTCGTGGGACGTTGAGCGGGGGCGGGCCCGCCCTCCTGGCTGGATGAGTCAGCTGCAGGTTTCATGCGCTCCAGTAGTTGCGGCGCTGCCTGGCATTCAGCGGAACTCTATGGGGATCGGCTGATTGAGCAAGCGCTGGCCCTCCGATCGAAGCTGCCGGATCCATCGACTCTCTGCGTCGTAGGCGTCGCGCCGTCGTCCATGGACCTGTTCCAAGAGACGGATGCCAGGCCATTGTTCTTGGGCTTGCAGTTCCTGGATCCATTGATTCTTGGCTGTGCTCTTGCGATGAGCCTCCTGGCAATGGGCCATCAGGCGCTTGTCTAGGCTCTCGCTGGTTTGGCCCACATACCGGGCTTCGTTGCTGTGGGGATCGAAGAGGGCGTAGACGTTGAACGCTTGGATCTGCCGCGATGCGGGGCTCATGGCCGAAGCGTATTCCCGGTACTCCTTAGCGCCCGCGCCAACGCGCGTGATGCTTGCTGGGTGCCGAGTGTCGCTGACGAGACCGCCAGCCTTTTACCTCGACAATGCGTGCTCTACACCGTGGCGAGGCGGGCAAGGGCGCGGACCCCGGCGGTGAACTGGTCGAATTTCAGGCGCACATGGCCGTTCTGGAGGCCTTGTCCTTTGACGCCGAGCTCGCTGAGTTTGAGCTCCATCAACTCCGCAGGGACGAGGCGGGGCTTGGTGATGTTGACCCAGGGCCAGCGGTCGATGACGCCGGGATGGGTTTCTCTCATCTCTTCGATGTAGCTGGCCGGCTGGAAGAGTGGATCGGAGACCACCTCGACGACGGCGTAGCAGTCGCGGGTGTCCTGGGCGCAGATGAAGACGAGGTCCCCGGGTTTGAATTTGGGTTTGCCCTTTTTGGGGCTCGCGAACCGCGACTCTTCCCGCCACCCCTCCAGTGAAGGATCCCCGTATTCGAGTTTCAGCCACAATTCTCGTCCGGGGTCGCGAGCATCATCGAGCAGCTGCTCGGCCAGCTGGAGCGCGGAGACCGCATCCAACCGGTTCTGCTGCGTGCGCTCCGTGCGAGTGAGGTCCTTCGACCGCTCGAGCAGCTGATCGAGATCGCCTGCGTCTGCGGCGCGTGCCGGCCATGAGGCGATCACGGCCCGTGCTGAGGCAGTCTGCTCCTGGTCCAGCTCTACGCCAAGCTCACGGTTTGAGCTGGACGAGCTTCCCAATCCCGCTCCGGTGAGATTGGCAGAGCCCAGCATGGCGCGGTGGCCGACGATGAAGCATTTGGCGTGCAGCCGTTCGACGTGCCGGATCTCGACGCCGGATTCCAGCATTCGCCGGAGACCTTCGACTGAGAGATAGCCGTTGGCCACTGCGCTCGGGTCCAGTGTTGTCACAAGCGTCCAGCTCACCTGGGAGGATCGCGCGGCCGTAGCGATCTGCTGGCATACGTTGAATGCCAGATACGGGCTCGTGAGGACGACGTCACCGTCCGGATCGGTGATGGCGGCTTCCAGCCACTCCGTCGCAGCGTGAATCACGCGCCCCATTGAACTCATGAGGTGACTGTAACGACCGTCTCCAGGATGGGTCCGCCGGCGCGCGCCCTCTGTTGAGGTGTGGTCTTTCTGTGTGAGGGCCCTAAACGGCCCTATTCACGTACGTTTCGGGAGCCTGTCCCTCGATGCACGAATGAAGTTCCTGGATGTGCGTGGAGGAACAGGCAGTGCTTCAGCCATAATGTTGACATATCAATATTCTGTGAGTTAGCTTGTGCGTGTTCTCGAGGAAGGCTCTGGAGCGGCTGGGTAGCGTGTGTGAGAGCTTCCCGACCGCACTCAGGAGACCCCCCATGGCCCGAGCCCGCAAGAGGAAACAAGTCGAGGGGCAGTTGAGCATTGATGCCTTTCTCTTCCCGGAACCCGAGGAGGTTCGTGATGAATACGTACGGCAAGTTCGCTCAGGAAGCGTGGAGGATGACCGCGCCGGCGGAGTACGCCCTGATCCCGGATCCGGACGCGTGGTTCGAGAGGCTGGGGGAGGAAGCGACCCAGCGGGTGGGCGAGCTGATGATGGAGCTGGCCGGCCCGGACCCGGTGGGGGAGACCTACTTGGAGAAGGTGGGGCGGTTGAACGCGTCGAAGATGCAGGCCGAGGAGATCGTGCGGGCCGAGATGCTGACCCCGGATCCGTCGGTGCGGCAGGAGCCGGAGGAGGAGGACGAGGAGGAGTCCGGGGTGGCTCAGATGCTGCGGGTCGTGGAGCAGCTGAACCGGGAGGACCGGGAGTACTGGGACGAGGTGGCTCGGAAGGACGCCGAACAGGCGTAATCCCGGCTGAGTCTGAGGGTTCGGGGCGTTTCGTCCCCCGCGCCCAGGACGATCTGGCCCCCTCTGGGGCCCAGGCACGCTTCCGGGCCAACCTCGCCGCGCTGCGCGTGCTGCGCACCATCCAGGCCGAAAATCGGACGGCCACCTATGCTGAGCGCACCACGCTGGCCCGGTGGGGGTCCTGGGGCGCGACCGGGGTCGCGGAGATCTTCGACGAGTCCCGCACCGAGTACGAGGCCGACCGAGCGGAGCTGCGCGAGCTGCTGGATGAGACCGAGTACGCGGCCGCGCGCCGGACGGTCATCAACGCCCACTACACCGACCCGGCGATCGCCACCGAGGTCTGGGACGCCTTAGAGCGGCTGGGTTTCCAGGGCGGGCGGGTGCTGGAGCCCGGCTCCGGTGCCGGCACCTTCATCGGCCTGGCCCCGGACTGGGCGCAGATGACCGGGGTGGAGCTGGATCCGGTCACCGCGGCGATCTCCCAGGCCATCTACCCGGAAGCCATCATCCGGACGGAGTCATTCGCGGACACCCGGATGCCCGGAGGGGTCTTCGACGCGGCGGTGGGCAACGTCCCCTTCTCCCGGAACACCCTGCACGATCCGCGGCACAACGCGGCCGGGCACTCGATGCACAACCACTTCATCCTCAAGTCCTTAGCCCTGACCCGGCCCGGTGGGGTGGTCGGGGTGCTCTCCAGCGCGTTCACCCTGGATGCGCAGAACCCCGCAGCGCGCCGGGAGATGGCTCAGACCGCCGACCTGCTCGGCGCGGTGCGACTGCCCACCGGCGCCCACCGGCGTGCCGCCGGCACGGACGCGCTGACCGATGTGCTGATCTTCCGTCGCCGTCTGCCCGGAGAGGAGCCGTTGGATCAGGGGTGGGTGGAGACCGCCCCGGTGGAACTGAATGGGGCGCAGGGGCGCATGAACGCCTACTTCCTCGCCCACCCCGAGCGGGTGCTCGGTGAGCCGATGATCGGCAACGGGATGTACGGCTCCGCCACCTTGACCGTGCGCGCGGAGGACCTGACGGCCACGGGGGACCGACTGCGTGAGCAGCTGGCGGAGATCACCGAGCAGGCCGTGGCGGCTGGGCGTGGAATGGCCGAGCGTAGTGGCGAGCAGGAGCTCGAGGTCGCTGCCTTGATCCCGGCGGGGGAGCAGGAGCAGATCGGGCACATCACCGATCGCGGTGCGGAAGGCTTCACTCAGGTCACGATCGAGAAGGTCCACGCGCCGCTGAAGGTGGCACGTACCCGGCACGGGGAGCTGCGGGCATTGCTGGGCCTGCGGGATGAAGCCCGTGCCGTGCTGACCTTGGAGGCCGCCAACGTCGATGACACCCCTGAGCTGGACGCTTTGAGGGCTCAACTGGCGGCCAGCTACCGGGCCTATGTGGATCGCTACGGGCCGATCAACCGGTTCACCGAACGCCGCACCGGACGCACCAATGAGGCCGGTGAGGAGATCCTGGCCCGCATCACCCCACCGGCGGTGGCTCTGCTGGGGGATGATCCGTTCGGGCCGCTGGTGCTGGCCCTGGAGCACTTCGATGAGGGCACCGGCACTGCGGCTCCGGCTGGTCTGCTGTCGCAGCGGCAGGTGCAGCCGCGTAAGCCCGTGCTCGGGGTGGACACCGCTGATGAGGCCCTGGCCGTCACCCTGGACACGCTGGGCACCGTGGACCTGGCCCATGTCGCCCGCCTGCTGGGCACCGATGAGGCCGGGGCGCGAGAGTCCCTGGGAGGACTGGTCTATGAGGTGCCCGGGGAGGACGGGGTCTATGAGACCCGGGCGGAGTACCTGTCCGGGGATGTGCGCGAGAAGCTGGACACGGCCCGCGCCGCCTCAGCCGCCGATGAGCGGTTCCAGGCCAACGTTGAGGCGCTGGAAGCAGTGCTGCCGGCCCCGCTGGGAGCCGATGAGATCGAGGCCCGGATCGGGGCGGTGTGGGTGTCACCCCAGATCCATGAGCAGTTCCTACGCCACATCATCAAGGACCCCTCCGCCCGGGTGGACCGGATCAGTGGCGCGACCTGGGACGTGAAAGCCAGCCGTCACCTCTTCGCTGCCCGCAACGACTGGGGCACCGACCGGATGGCCGCCGGGGACATCTTCAAGAATCTGGCCGAGCAGCGCCGGGTACAGGTCACGGACCCGGACCCTACCGACCCCGAAGGCAATCGCCGGGTCGTCAATGCCACCGAGACCACCGCCGCCCAGGAGAAGGCGGCACTGATGCAGGAGCGGTTCGGCGAGTGGGTGTGGGCGGACCCGGCGCGGGCGGCGGGGTTGGTGGATGAGTACAACCGGCGGTTCAACTCCATCGTGCTGCGCGACTACTCCGTGGAGGGGGAGCGGCTGAGCTTCCCTGGGCTGGTCAAGGACTTCACCCCGCGCGGCCACCAGCGGGCGGCGGTGGCGCGGATGCTCTCGGAGCCCTCGGTGGGGCTCTTCCACGAGGTGGGGGCGGGCAAAACCGCCGAGATGGTGATGGGTGCGATGGAACTGCGCCGGTTGGGGATGGCCCGTAAACCGGTCGTGGTGGTGCCCAACCACATGCTCGAGCAGTTCACCCGGGAGTGGCTGCAGCTTTACCCCCAGGCGCAGATCCTTGCCGCCTCCTCGGCTGATCTGAAGGGCGAGAGGCGGCGGGTGTTCGTTGCCCGCGCAGCAGCTAGTGACTGGGACGGGATCATCATGACGCGCACCGCGTTCGAGCGCATCGAACTGTCCCCTGAGTCGAAAAGCGCCTACAACCTCTCAGAAATCGGACGTCAGCGAGCCGAGCTGGAAGCCGCCAATGAACGGGCGGCCGCCAGCGGGGCGGACACTATGTCGATCAAGCGCATGGAAGCCCGCTTGCAGGCGAAAGAAGAGAAGCTGAAGGAGAAGATGGATCGGGTCACCGATCCGGGGATCACCTTCGAGCAGACCGGCATCGACTACCTCGTGGTAGACGAGCTCCACGACTTCAAGAACCTCTCCACGCCGTCGAACATCCAGGACGCGGCCATTGATCCGGGGTCCGGCAGAGCCACTGACCTTCACATGAAGGTCGAGTACTTGCGGGCCAAGCACGGAGACCGCGTGATGACCGGTGCGACCGCGACACCGATCGCCAACTCGGTCACCGAGATGTATGTGATGCAGCGCTACCTGGGCCCGGAGCGGTTGGAAAGAGCCGGAATCCACGACTTCGACACCTGGGCGGCGACCTTCGGTCAGGTGGTGACCGAGATGGAGCTGTCGGTGGCCGGCGGGGACCACTTCAAGCTGAAGGAGCGCTTCGCGAAGTTCCAGAACGTGCCCGAGCTGCTGAAGATGTTCCACACCTTCGCCGACGTGAAGACCGCCGAGGACCTGCAGCTGCCCACCCCGGATTTGGTGGAGCGCGAGGACGGAAAACGGCTGCCGCGCATGGTCCCGGTGGAAGCCTCGACGGAGCTACAGGACTACATCGAGGACATTGGTCGGCGCGCTGAGGCGATCCAGGCGCGGCTGGTGGACCGGACCGAGGACAACATGCTCAAGGTCAGCTCCGATGGGCGCAAGGCCGCCCTGGACATGCGCCTGGTGGATCCCGAGCTGGGATCGGTCGTGGCGGAGAACAAGGTCAGTGTGACAGCGGACCTCATTGCCCGGGTGCACGAGGAGCACCAGGACGACGTGTTCCTGGATCCGGCCAGCGGCGAGGAGCACCCGACCCGGGGTGCATTGCAGATCGTGTTCTGCGACCAGAGCACCCCATCGACGGAGAAGTGGAACGTCTACGACGAGCTCAAGGATCAGCTGGTCGCCCGGGGCATTCCAGCGGAGAAGATCCGATTCATGCACGAGGCCAAGAACGATGCCGAGAAGGGCCGGCTGTTCTCCGCTGCCCGCTCGGGAGACATCGCCGTGCTGATGGGCTCGACCCAGAGGATGGGGGTTGGCACCAACATCCAGGCGAGGGCGGTGCACCTGGTCGACCTGGACGCTCCGTGGCGTCCGGCGGACATCGCGCAGCGGCACGGGCGCATCATCCGGCAGGGTAACCAGAACCCGGAGGTCGCTATCTCGCAGGTGGTCACGAAGGGTTCGTTCGACACCTTCATGTGGCAGACGCTGGAGCGGAAGTCGAAGTTCATCGACCAAATCATGCGCGGCCGGTTGGACGTGCGTGAGATCGAGGACGTCGGGGACAACACATTGTCCTTCGCGGAGGTCAAGGCCATTTCCAGTGGCAATCCGCTGATCCTGGAGAAGTCGAAAGCCGACCAGGAGCTCGCCCGGTTGGAGCGGCTGAACCGGGCCTGGCACCGCAATCAGTCCTCGTTGGTGTTTCGTAAAGACGCGGCTCTGTCGCGCGCGGAGGCACTAGAGCGCGAGCTGCCGGTGCTGCGTGCGGCCGCCCAGCGCACCACCGATGAGTTGGGCGGGGAAAGGTTCCGCATGACCATCGACGGAGTCACCGTGGAGAAGCGCACCGAGGCCGCAGAAGCGTGGCAACGGTGGGCCGGGGTACACGCCACCGCGCGTCCGCCCCGGGCTGGAAAGATCGACCTGGGGGTCGCCGGCCGGATCGGTGGCCACGACATCCGAGTGGTGCAGCGGTCAGGGAACCTGGCTGATCTGAGTGCTTCACCTGTGGAGTTGCGCATTGATGATGCCCCCGGTGTGGCGGTGGAAGTCACCCGGGCGACATCGTTGAATCCAAGTGTGGGCATGATCCAGCGGCTGGAGAACCAGGTGCTGAAGCTGCCCGAGGCAGTAACCAAACGGGAGACCGACTTGGCGGCCTCGCACCAGGAAGTCGAGGACGCCCGGGCTGCACTGGACGTGCCGTTCAAGCACCAGGAGGCCCTGGACGCTGCCCGGTGGGAGGTGGAGCGCATCGACCGTGCGATGCGCGGAGAAGAGACGCCGCAACCAACTTTGGATCCGGAGTTGGAGGCGTTGAAGAAACGGATGCGCATCAACTTCCCCAATGCTCCCACCGCGGGGCGCAACACTGCCGGGCGTGGTGGAAACGGCCCCGGGCGTCCGCTCGAGGTGGCGCGGCGGCACGACGAGCAACGTCCCCAGCAGGGCGGCTTGGAGCTGTAAATACTCGCTCTGCTTGGTCTGTTCAGATGGACGGTGCCCGCTCCCCATTGGGGGAGCGGGCACCGTCGTTGCGTGGTGACCACCTGCTCGGGAAGCCGTCCACAGCCGGCGGGAACGGAAGTGCGACGGTCGGACGTGAGGTGACCTGCCGGCTGTGGTCGGGTGGTCGGATGGGGTCCCCGCTGTCCATCATGGGTGCGGGCCGAACCGCGGAGCGATGGAGTTCGGGCCGTGCCCATGTGGGCACGGGGCCAGCGACTCAGCCACGGTGGTCCATCTCGCGGTCCGCTCGACCCTGGCGTGCCTCACGCCAGATCACGAGCAGCGAGGCCACCAGGAGTAGGCCAGTCAGCATTCCGATCTTCGAGCCTTGGGCCACCAGGATGATGGAGAGAATCAGGAGCGCCCCGTAGCAGGTAGTGAGAACCCAACGACTGGGCGTCACTGCTCCGACTCGGTGCCGCCACCGTTCTGCGCGGACGAGGCGTGAGTGTCCGGGGAAGTCGATGTGGCCTTTCGCCGGCGTTGTACGCGCTGCACCTTATCGGGTGCCGCCAGCCCGATCTTCTTCAGCTCCTCGGCGGTCCAGCCGCCGTTGTTCACCGCGGCTTGGAACGCCTGGACGTCGTTCTTCTCTGCCTCCTTGAGGGCTTCGCGTGCCTCGTCGAGGGCGCCGCGTGCCGTGATCGCCCGGCGGATGTAGTCCATCCGGTCGTTGAGCAGCCGCTGGGCTGCTTCTTCTGCCTGCTGGGGGTCGGTGAGCTTCGCCATGCCCCTAGGTTAACGGACGCACACCGTCCGTTCTAGAACCACCACGCGCTCCGCCGGCGCTTCGCACCCGTGGTGCCCCAGCGGAGCAAAGCTATGTTTTATGTGCCATAAAACGGGTCCACCGCTGGCCCTGCCGGTTTTGCGGTGGCACACTGGTCGTGTGGGGCCCACCGGGGTGGGGGCGCTGCGCTGGGCCGGTAAGGAGAGGGGAGGTGCTGTGGTGGAGCAGGAGAATCCGCGCCACGTGTGGAAGTCCCGTCGGAAGCGGATCGAGGGCAAGACCCAGTACGTCCGGGTGTCCATGTCCGAGGCCGAGCGTGCTCAATTGATGGTGCTGGAGCAGCAAACCGGGCTCTCACCCTCGGCGCTGATGGTGCAGGCGGTGTTCGGGTCGGCCGATCCGGTGGCGGTGCAGCTGCGGCGGAACCAGCTGGTCGAGTTGCTGGCGATGCGCCGGCTGATGGCCACGATCGCCAACAACGTGAACCAGATCGCCCGGCACGCCAACAGCACCGGCGAGGTCCTTCCCGAAACAGCCGAGACGATGCGCGAGGCCCGCCGGTTCAGTGAGGAAGTGCTGGCCAAGATCGAAGAGTTGATCCCGTGATCCCGAACATCACCAAGGGCGACAAGCCGGTCGGGCTGATGATGTACTTGGTGGGTCCGGGCCGGGCCAACGAGCACACCGACCCGCACCTGGTGGGCGGCTCCCCGCTCATCATGGCCTGGCACGACGACGCGCAGCTCAACGAGGAAGCCGCGATGTCCATTGCCGGCGAGATCGACCTGAACCGGCGTGTCTTCGGGGTGGACGCCGAGACCAAGTACATCTGGCACTGCTCCCTGTCGATCCCGTACCAGGACCGGGAGGTCACCGACCAGGAATGGGCCGACATCGCCGCCCGGTTCATGGACGAGATGGACTTCACCGAGGCCGGGGCCAAAGCCCCGTGCCCGTGGGTGGCGGTGCATCACGGGCGCTCCACCAAGGGCAACGACCACATCCACATCATGGCCTCCACGATCCGGGAGGACGGGACGAAGTGGGCCGATGGCAACGACTACGCCCGCGTGCAGAAGGTCGCCCGGGGCATCGAGAAGGACTTCAACCTCATCCAGCTCGGCAACCACTCCGAACGGTGGCTGCAGCAGGGCGAGATCAACCGGGACAACACCCGGGAGCCCACCCGGTTCGCGCTGGAGCGCACCGTGCGGGCGTGCGCGGTGGCTGCCGAATCGGAGGCGCAGTTCGTGCGGCAGATGCGTCGGGCGAACCTGCTGGTGCACCCGAGGTTCGCGGCCGGCACTGATTCGGTGGTGACCGGGTACTCGGTGGCGGAGCGTCCGCCGAAGGGGATGCGGCCGCTGTGGTTCGGTGGCGGCAAGCTCGCCCAGGACCTCACCCTTCCCTCTCTGCGGACCCGCTGGCCGGACACCCCGCACTCCTCTCAGGAGGCGTCGGAGGAGTGGATGGCGGCCAAGCGGCACCGCCGCATCGTCCACCCCGACGCCCCCGGTGCGGTGCTGGATGAGGAGACCGCCCGGCGGTTGGCCGGGGAGCTGAAGGAGGTGCGCCGGCGGCTGGTCAAGATCGCCCCGGACGATCACCAGTCGTGGGCGCACGCGGCGCGGGAAGCCTCCGGAGTGTTCGCGGCGTGGTCCCATGCGACCGAGGACGGCCAAGGGCCGCTGGGACGCACGGCCCGGGTGCTGGCACGGTCCGCGCACCGGTCCGGGGTGAAGATCACCACCCCATTGGAGGCGCCGCTGCGCACCAGCGGCACCACGGCCTTCTTGTTGGCTGCCACCCGCGCGCCTTCTCCGATGGCGCAGGCGCTCATCATGCAGCAGATGCTGCGAATGACTCGGGCGTTCCAGGACATGCACCAGGCCAACAAAGAGCTGCGCGAGACGCAGCTCATCAACGACGCCTTCCAACAGCACCTCTCGGTCGTGGCAGAGCCCCTGCCGGATGTGAAGCGTGAGGCGACGCAGAGTGCCGCGCACGCCGGTCCCACCCGCCACCGTGGTGCGCTGCGTGAAACCCAAGGCCCGACAGCTGAGCACCCCTACGTTGATCACACCCCCCGCACGGACCACGGAATGGAGCTGTAAGTGATGAGCACACAACCCGACGGCGTGAACGACCTGCTCTCCCGAGACCTCCAGGCGGCGATGGCCGTGGCCGGCCGATGGGGCGAGATGATGGCCCGCCAACGTGCCGAACAGGTCCGCCAACGTGTCACGGAGCAGCAGCACCGGCGGCGTGAGCTGGAGGAGCGCTTCGAGGCCGAACGCGCCGTGATGCGCACCGAGCTCGCCCCGGTAGAGCAGGACCGGTTCTGGGAGAACGCCAAGCCCGAAGACATCGCGGCCCACTACGGGCTGGCCCGGCAGTGGGAGCAGCACGACGAGGTCGCCCGCACCGCGCGAGGACGGATCGAGGCGGAGGTGAAGGGGCGCCACGGGTTGAGCGTGGAGGACTACCTCGAGGAACGTACTCCGGAACGTCAGCGCACTGATTCCGTGGGGCAAGAGACCGCCGCACGCGAGGCAGTGGACGCGCAGCGTGACCACGCCGCCGCTCTGCACGCCGCTGAGGTCCGCCGTGGCGATCTCCAGAACGACACCGATGCCCGCAATGCTGCCGCTGAAGCTGAGGAGCTGTGGGACTCCGGGGACCGTCGCGCCAACCTGGCCAGTCGGCTCATGGCCGCCCTCGGCGGCACCGAAGAAGGCCGTGATGGCGTGCGGGCACGGCTGGCGGCGGACCGGGACCAAGGCGCGCCCCCGATCGAAGCGGTGCGGTCCACCCAACGCGGCCCCAAGGCGCGCAAGATCACCGGGCGCGTGCAGGAACGCGAGAGGGACCTGGGGTTGGGATGAGGCCTGCAGCGGCTCAGAATAAAGGGTGCCACCCATGATGGGGTTACCGTGAGTAGCCCCAAAATGGCGACGGGGTAGGGTGTTTCGAATAGGTATATCAACCAGCTCTTGAGTGCACAAAAATAACGTTGGTTGCGGTCGATATAATTTTTCCTTCGGCACTTTACGAGATAAACTGGAAGTATCTCAAACTTATACTGAACACCTAAGGGCAATGAGTCTACAGACCATAAGAGTATCGGGTACTTTCCATAGAAAGCGACCAGAATGAGTCTTATTTCTGAGGCATCATGCAATTACCCGTCGCTCGCGTGCGCAGGTAACGATAACTAAAATGCGTATGGTGGGATAGAAGCCAAGCTTGATATTTAATATTCAAGACTATGACAGGTCGACAGCCTTCGATAATTACTGTAAGACCTACTCGATGCCTCGAGTCAAGCTATGATCCGTCGCCATCTGCTTGTAGGAGAGGCACGCCGGCCACATTGAGAGCAGGAATGGCGCGGTTCACATGAAGGGCATCCACCAAGCTCGCCTCTTGTGGTGCGTGTAATTGTGTGGCCACATCTTATGCATTCATATGTGCCTTTGGGAGACTTGGCTTGTGCCATGAATGGTGGCTCAGGTTCCAACACAGCGTTTGCGCCACCTTCCGTCATCGCAGCAAGTCCTTTTGCCACCAACTCCGCACGTGTCATTAATAGAAGTACTTCTTGAGCCCCAGAGCGCGTGCTAAGGAGGTAGTCAGATGCGCGACCTGAAGGGTAACTTTTTTTATTGGCCAACTTTTCAAACTCTTGCCGTGCATGGTCACTAGGATGTGCAATTGCGTTGCGTACAACCGTAAGCTCTTTTAATTCATCCGTTTCTGTTTTGCGATATTGAAGTCGACTAAAGGGATGCCCTTCATTGAGGTATGTATCGGCTAGATCCAATGTCTGATCAAATGGCAACCACGAAAGATACTTCACTCGCTGTTTACCACCAGAGGTGAGTACCAGCAAATTAATTTCTTCCTGTGTAGATACAGGGATGATGGAGCCTGTGCCCGCTACAGATGGGTCATTACGCATACACAGGTAAAAAAGCTCCTGAAGAAACGTTTCCAAGGACGAAAAGGCCCTTAAGGTGGCCAGTTCCACCACATTATTCAGGGTTTCAGTGGATACATTCTTTTGTTGGGCATCCAAAATGGTGGACTTCAGGCCGTCAATGTCCTGTTGCAGGACGCTTAATAGATATTGACCGGTCGGCACGTGTTTACTTCGCCTCAATCCTTTTTCTGAATCGAGGCGAGAAAGTCAATGCGAGCTTTACGGCTGGCCCGATCGGCAGTTGCACCACGCAAGATTTTTGCAATGTCCTCATCGAGAGCATCCGACCTAAGTGCCACCTCTACTTGCTCCAGTCGTCCCACCAGTTCTCGTGACGTTATTTTCCCGTACTCACCAGATGCCACGGCGAATACAGAATAGAACCATGCAGTGGACCTGAATCTGCGCAAATTGGAACGAGAACCTCCTTCACCATAAACCCCCTCAAGAACATCAAACGTACTTGTGAATGCTTGTTCTACTTCTTCGCGCTGAGGATAAATTTCGTCATAATCGCGATATAGGGCATTTATGGTCGCTTTGCTACGGGCGGTCACGCCACGTAACAGAAAACCCATCAAGTCAGCGGTTAGCTCAACCTCCTTCATCTGAGCCACTTCTTGACGCGAAAACACTCCCCATTTTTGCCAGCGTTGATTTTGACTGTATGCAAGTGCGTAAGAACTATCTTTGAACTCACCAAAGTAGGTGGCGTTCCTGATCTCTTGGTCGTTCAGTTTTAATCCAGTAGAATTCATTCGCTGAAAAATTGACAATACCGTCACGTCATCAACGTTCGACGGAAGGACATTTACTGAGAGCTCTGTTTGAAGTATTCGCCCTTGCACATCTTCAGGGAGTTGATTGAATGCTAGCCCCGCGTAATCTCGGTTATGCGTGCGCATAACTGTAAATCGGTCCCACTCTTCGACTTCACGCAAACTATCAATGTCAACGTAAGAAAGAATAGTTCTCAGTCGTTGCTGTCCATCTACAACTTGGCGAATAGTCTTTGATGTCGTTACGTCTAGGCGATTATGAAGAAACACCAGAGGAAGGGGGAATCCGCGCAATAAGGAATCGATTAGCAAACTTTTAACTTTTGGATTCCAAACCGCCCTGCGTTGATAGACGGGCTGCAGATCTAGACTTCCTTGCCGCTGCCATTCCAAGAAATCTACGACAGTATAGGTTGTTTTGTTTACGCCAAGGGGTTGGTCCATGCATCGCAGTATACGGGCGGACTGCATCAATGCTGGGCAAGCACACTACCTATGCTTCCCCCAAGGATTCCTCTGGCGTTCGTAGCGCCTGCTGAATCGGTAGCTACTCTGCCGCAGATGCCTGAATCAGTCGAAGAGTCCTGCTGGCGGTGGTTCCAAGGTCAGGGGCACTCCTTTGGGGCTGTGCGCCCTGGGGGTGCAACCGTGAAAGGGCCCTTTCTCCTCGAAAAGCACACGCATCGTGGGATCGGCGTAGTCACGCCACCACACGGCCAATCCCGTGGACGGGTCGGTGCGTAGCTTCTCCCACGCCCGCCACAACCCCGTCAGGCGGCTCACCGCTTCCTCATGTCGCCACCACTGGGCGCACCAGGTGAACGTGGTCGAGCGACCCGCAGGGTCCAGCTGACGTCGGTACACCGGCGCCAGCTGCTCGGTCACGAACTGGGCCACGTTCGCGTAGAACAGCTGTGCAGGAGGCTGTTCCTCGACGTCCTCGTTGCCTTCGGCGGCTTCCTCTTCCCAGTTCATGTCTACTCCTTCACCAGCGCCGCCCACCGGTTTCCGGCAGGCGCGGCCGCCGCTGGTTCAGCAGTCGGCTTCTCGGGCTCGTCGCCCGGGTCGACGGTGGCCGCTGTCGGGTTGTTGTGGGCGTCTTCGGAGGCCCTGGAGGCTTCCGCGTAGGGGCGGTGGTCAATCGGGATGGTGCGCAGCAGCACGGCCCTCGCCCCGGAGCCAAACATCACCGCCCTGCCCTTGGGCAGGGCGGACAGGTCAGCCACCGACATGATGTCGTCGGTGGCGTCCTGCCGGGAGGTGGACCCGGAATCCTTCTGCCTCGAGGAGGAGACCGAGGTGTAGGTGTACTTGCCGATCAGCTCCGAGAGCATCTTCAAGTAGCCCTCCTCCTTGACGTTGCCGCCGTAGGTGACGACGTTGGCGGTGGAGAACAGCTTGCGCATCCCGGACTCGCCCCACACGTCCACGCCCTGGGACCAGGACTGCAGGAACGTGGAGACCACGATGCCGCGAGACCCGTAGTGGCTGTAGAGGTTGGGCAGGTTCATCCATCGGCAGACGTTGGCGGCCTCGTCCAGCACGCAGAGCATAGGAGTGGCCAGTCGGCCCCCGGGCTGGGTGACGGCGTGCTCCTCGGCGGCGGTCACGGTGGCCACGGTCAGGGCGGTCACCAGGGGCCCGGCGGTGCCGGCCCCTTCCTTCGACAGTGCGTAGAGGGTGTGCTTGCCGGCCACGAACGCCTGGGGATCGAACTGCGGCCGATCGTCGTCCGGGCCAGTGGGGTTGACCCAGGCGGCGATCTTCTCGTTCTTCAGGCACGCGGCCATCTGCAGGGCGGTGGAGTAGACGCTGCCCCGGTACTTCTCCGGTTGCTGGATCGTGCTGGCCACCGAATCGGCTTCCTTGGTCCACCCGTGCTCATCCAGCAGTAGTGCCGGGGTCTCATCGGTGGAGCGGGTCAGCCAGTAGTGCACCCGCTCGATGGGCTCCCCGCCCACGGCGGCCGCGAGCAGCAGCCCGGCCAGGAGGTCCTTGCCGGCGGAGTCGAAGTGACCATCGCCCTTGGCTCCGACGTCTCGGGAACCAGCGGCGAAGTTGTTCGCCATCTCGGCGGCGCGCTCACTGTCGGTGACGTAGGTCAGCGGGTTCCACCACCAGGTCGGTTTCTCCCCGGCCACACCTTGGGGGTCGAAGACCCAGACGTCGCCGTCAGCGGCGCGGAGGTCGCGGGTCAGGTCGGAGAGGTCGCGTTTGTTGGAGGTGGCGATCACCGGGCCCGGGGCCTCGATGATCGCCGGGGCTGCCTGGGAGGTGGTCTTGCCGGTACGGGTGCCCCAGATGTGCAGGAGGGTGTCCTCCCAGGAGGCATACAACGTATGTCCGCCGCGGACCATCTTCCCGAGCATCACCCCCGGGGTGTCGACGCCGAAGCGATCCGCTTTGGCGCGCGCCTGCTTCTCGGTGAAGGGAGCGACGTCACGGACTGAGGCCATGCGCGGTGCGGCACGGTCGTGTGTGACGACCTTCTGGGACTTCTGGTGGCGCTTGAAGCCCCACAGCACGAACAGTGCCGCCGCCACCAGCCCGAGGGCGGCGGCCAGGACGATCTCGGTGGTGCGCCACGGAAGGTCTCCGGTGACCACACCCAGGGAGCGTTCCCAGTAGCCGGTGGGCAGCGGCTCGGTGCGCGGGGTGAGGGCATGTCCGGCGCTGGCGACGACGTAGAGGATGGCCGGGATGCCGACCAGAATGAGGAGCAGGGTGAGCAGCAGGGCGACCTCCCCGCCGCCGGCCTTGTACTTGCGGTCCAGGGAGCTCATCGTTGGCCCCTCTCCTGGGCGGCGCGGGACTTGGCCTCGTGCCACTTCTTCTCGGTGTCGTGGACCTGGGACCGGCGTTCGGTGGGGGTGAACTCCATCGAGAACGGGATCCCCGCCCTCGCACCGACCTTGATGAAGAACTTCCCCTGACCCGGCGGCGGGGAGGTGGTGCGATCGTCGAAGTACCACTCCCGGTTCTCGGGGTCCTCCAACCAGGCCCGCAGCTCGGCCTCATTGATGGCCGATGCGTCGGTGGAGGCGTACACGTCATCGTTGGTGTACTGGATCTCCTCGTCCCCCCGGCGGTTCCAGGCCGGCGGGTCCTGCCAGGCGGCCAGCTGTTCCTGCTCGCGCATCGACAGCGGCACGGACTCGGTCAGCAGCGGCATCTCCGACTTGGCCAGCCCGCCGAGGATCTTGATCCCGCAGCGGTCCATGATGCCCTTGGCCTTCGCCCGGTCCTCCTCACCGCGGACGGCCATCAGGTCGGAGGGGGTGTGGGAGGCCATGATCTGCCCGACCCCCATCTCCCGGTTCAGACGGGTCAGCGCGTTGACCTGATCGACGATGCCGGGCCCGGCCGCCAGGGTGTTCCACAGCTCATCGAGAATGAGCAGGAACCTCTGGCGCTCAATCACGCGATCGTCGGCCAGCATGTTGGAGGTCCGCACCGTTCCGGTGCCGATGGACCAGCACGCCAACAGGGTGGCCGCCCGCAGATCGGACTCGGACTGGGAGATCCGCGAGAGGTCGAAGACCATCGGCCTCGAGGCGTCGATCTTGTTGGTGGAGGGGCGGGCGAACATCTGCCCGAACGCCCCGGTCCCGCACAAGGAGTTCAGCGAGGACTCCAGACCCTCCGTGATGGCCTCGTAACGCTCATCGTTGCCGCGATCCAGGGAAACCTCGCGCACCTCGGCCGGCTTGTCCTTGAGCACCTGGCGCAAATCCGCCATGACCGGGACCGTGCCGGAGACGGCGTGGCGGGCTTCCAGGACGGTGAGGCACCGATCCAGGATCTGATCCTCGCGCTCGTCCAGCGGCTTCTTGCGCAGAATCGCGATCAGCGACCGGATCAGGTCGAACCGCCGGGTGTGCAGATCGGCCAGCAGCTCCTCCGCCTTCGCGGCGGAGAGCAGCTTGGCCGCTGCCACCGCTCCGGCGTCATCGAGCGGGTTGATGTGGCCGACCCCGCGCCCCAAGGGCAGGACCGCTCCGCCGAGGGCTTCGATCATGGCGACGTGTTCGCCCTTGATGTCGCCGAGGACCATCGGCCACACCCCGAAGGCGGCCAGCCCGATGGCCATCCGGCGCAGCAGGGAGGACTTGCCCAGCCCCGGGTTGGCCATGATGAAGGCCGAGGGGTTGGCGATCACCCGCAGCTTCTGGAACCAGGAGATCGGGTCACAGCACACCGGCTCCCCCGAGAGCAGGTTGCGCCCCAGCGGGACCCCTTCCAGCGGGGAACCGCCGCCCATGGGGAAGGGGAAGAGCCCGCAGACCTGGTAGTTGGTGCCGCGCATCTCGCGGATCGGGTGCAGCAGCTGCGCCTCGCCCAGTCCCCGGCCCTTGTGGCCCCGCGGGCCCGGGCGACGGGTGGAGGAGGCAGTAACCGAGGTGCTGCCGGTGCGCTGGGGCTTGGCGAAGACTTTGCCTAGCTTCGTGCGGGCGAAGGCACGGTCCAGGACGGTGGTTGAGGCGTTGCCCCGGCTGGCCGGGAGGATGATCTGCTTGACGTTCTTGGTGGCCATCAGAGGGCGTTCCTCACGGTCGAAGGCAGGGCCAGGTGGTCCGGGATGACCACACCGAGGGGCAGGCCGGCGGCGAAGGTGGAGTCCTGGGCGCCGTAGGCCTCCTCCAGGCGGATCCTCGCGGAGGTGCCGAGGTTTTCGATGATGGCTTCGGCCTCATCGAGCTCGCCCCGGGTACGGACGGTGGCGGTGACCACGAGCCCGAAGTTCAGCAGCCCGGCCCCGTCGGCCTCCTCAGCCGCGGTGGCCTGGGCGGCCCGGGTTTCGCGGGTGTCCCGGGCGGTGGCGCGGTTGCGGGAGGAGGCGTTGAAGGTGGCGGTGTTGATGTCGTTCTCCACCATCTGCGCCGCCCGGGCGGGGTCGATGGGGCGGTAGAGCAGCGTGACGCGCTTGCGCACCAGCTCCGGGTTCGGAGCGATGAGGGCTTGGAGCACGTTGGCCTGAACGGTGGAGCGCGGGGGCACGGACATCGCCCAGGACTTCGACCAGGAGTTGTTGTGGTGGTAGCAGTCCCAGAAGGTGTCGGCGGCCTGCGGGCCGACCTCACTCCAGTCCAGTTCCGGGGCCACCCCCTGGGCGTGGGCCCGGTCGAAGAGGATTGCCTCTCCCGGGTCGTAGGCCACCCGGATGACCTCGCACAGCTGCTGGGCCGTGAGCGGGGCGGCCACTCCGGCCCCGGTGTCGTTCAGGGACAGGGTGAGGTTGGGCAGCCGGGCGGCCAGGTCATCGGCGACCTCGGCTGCGTTGCGGATGCGTCCGCCGGCCCGCACGGAGGCTTTGAAGGTCACCGCGATGTAGGCGCGGGTGACGGTGGCCCCGGTGGGCAGCATCTGCACGGTCTCGTTGATGACGTCGCGGGCGAAGGCCGGGGCGTTCTCAGCCATGCGGGCCTCGATTTTCCGGGCCAGGCGGTATCCGGAGTCCGGGGCGGTCTCGATCGTCACCGAGGCGGCGGTGAGCCCAGGTTCGTCGGTGAGCATGCCCAACCAGTGCGCCCAGCGGTCCACCCACCGGTTGATGTGCTCCTGATCGACCATGCCCCCGCCGTCGGGCTCGGAGGAGAACACCACGGTGTAGTGGTGCTTCTGCGGGACCTCGAGCAGGGCGAAGGGGCGGCCGTAGCCGTCGACGTGCTCAGTGATCCTGGACCGGGCCGAGACCCCGGGCAGCTTCGTGGTCCCTGAAGGCACCCGGGACACCGGCCCGGCCCGGTAGACGTTGGCGCCGGAATAGACGGCGTTGGCCCACCCGGCCCGCCGGACGATGCGCTCGATCAGGGTGCGCCCGTGCTTGTTCTTCTGCATCGAGAGCGCGATCAGCGTCAGGATCACCGCTTCGAAGCCCAGGGCCACCAGCCACAGGTTGAGCATCATCAGCAGGATCCCGCCGACCACCCCACCGATCAGCAGCACGGTGCCGGCGGTCGACAGCCCGGCCAGGCCCTTGGAGGTCGGGGTGCGGAAGTTGCCGTACACCCGCGGACGGTTCTCGGTTTTAGCTTCGGTCTGCGCCATCAGGGCGGCCCTCGTTTCCGGTCTCGTTGGCGATCTGCGCCTTGAACGCACGCGCCTGTTGCTGGACGGCCTTCGCCGACTGTCTTGGGCCGGCGGGCCCCGTGGGACGGGCCCCGGAGCGTGCCGGTGCTGCACCAGCACCGGACCCCGGCGTGGGACGAGCCCCTGTCCTCGAAGCGGGCCCAGCTCCGGGACGGGGCGTTGCCCCTGCCGCCCCGGGGCCTGTGGCCGGTTGCGCCCCGGTCCCCGCAGCGGACTTCTGCGCACCGTCCTGGCCGGGGGTACTGCCCGTCGAAGCCGCGCCTGCCGGTCCGGTGCCGCCGGTGCTTCCTCCGGTGCTGGAGGTGCCCGCCGTCGCGCTGGACTCGGTGGCCTGGGAGACGGCTTCCCCGGTTTTCTGCACGGCGGTGGCGGCCGCCATACCCGCCGCCACGGGCGCAGCTGCAGCGCCGGCCGCCGCAGCACCAGCGGAGCCCGCCGTGCCCGTGGCACTGGCCCCAGCGGTGCCGCTGGCCCCACCTGCAGCTGGCGACGGACCGGCGGGCGCGGAACCCGATCCGCTCTTCGAGGGCGGCGTGGAGGAGGAGTCAGAGCCGAACCCGCGTCCCGAGCGAGCCAGGTGGGAGGCTCCCTGCGGGATCGCCGCGCCCATCGCTGCGATCCCCAGCGCCCCGCCGCCACCGCTGCCGGAGGAGGACATCGAGCCCAGCACGGGGCTGAGGAAGCCGATGAGCACGGGCAGGGCGAACACGGAGGCGACGATCATCATCAGCCCGGCGGCGAACTGGATCAGCCCGCTGCCGGAGTCCTCCCACACCCCGGTGGTGGACATCTTGATCGCCAACCCGTAGATCAGGGCCGCGGCGGGCTTGTAGAAGGCGAAGGCCAGGGTCCAGGCGATGACCTTCTGGAAGAAGTTCTTCCCCGTCTCGGTGTTCAAGAAGGCGGCGGAGAGCGGCAGGATCCCGGCCATCAGGAACAGCATCCCGGTGCGCAGCACCATCAGCATCAGCTGGATGATGTTCACGATGATCGCCACGATCCCGCCGACGATGATCAGGATGACGTTGCCGCCCAACCACACCGGATCCGCCGCCCCAGTACTGGTGGCGTTGTCCAGAGCCAACAGCTTGAGCACATCGGTCTGGAAGTCCTCGCCAATGGCGGAGTCGATGATCTGCACCGCCAGGGCGTCGGTGCCGGCCACCAGGACGTTGAGGATCGTCACCCCCGAGGCCGTGACCACGGCCAGGGTGAGCAGATTCTTCAGCAGGTCCCGGGCCGGTTCAGCCCGCTGCGTCCAGGCCATCTGGGCCCCGGCGATCATCACGCTGAGTGCGGCCACGGCCAGGGTGAGGTAGAAGGTCTGGTCCTGGATGAAGCCCACCGACCCGGACAGGTTCGGTGCCCGGGCCGGGACGAGGAAGCCGATCAGGCTGGTGGCCCCACCGATCAGGGCCGCCCCGGAGGCCAGCACGGTGGCCGTGTTGACCAGGCCGGCCCCGTCGCCGCGGCGGGCGTTGGTGGCCAGCACGATGCCCAGGAACAGCACCCCGAACACGCACACCCCCAGCCCGATCCAGCTCGCGTAGCTCAGCAGCAGATCGACCTGATCGTTGAACGCGCCCCGGACCGGCGCGTCGGCAGCGCCGCCGTTCTCGCTCGTGAGGCTGGCGCTACCAACCGTGGTCCACATCGACCCCAGGGAGGCGATCGTCTCGACCACGGCCGAGGTCACACCGTCCGCGATCTGATCCAGCGCATCCCCGGCCGCCCCGCTGAGCGTGCTGCTGATGCCCTCCTTGGTCTTACAGATGACGTCGATGGGGTTGCAGTTGTTTTCCTCAGCCATCGTGAGGACCCCACTCGATGTACCCGCTCAGGTCTGACACCTGACCGGACACCGGGCCGGGATCGCCGTTCTCCTGGAAGGAGACGTGCCAGTCACCCTCCGTCCATACGAGGTCAACGCCGGTGGTCATGTAGATGTCCTCGGTGCCGTCGTCGGCGGCAACGACGACCTCCACGGACGCTTTGTCTGCGGTGTAAGACAGCAGCCGGAAACCGCCGACTTCCAAGGGAACTGTCGCAGTGTCACCTGAGCTCAGTCGTTGCTGGACCTGGCCGATGGCCACGTCTCTGCCCGGGCCGTCCACGGCCTGCGCTTTGATGGTGTCCAGCAGTAGCTGCGGGTCATTGCCCGAAGTCAAGATGTTCGTGGTGGCAAGAAGTGCGCCCTCGGGGGTGTGGGAGTAGCAGGAGCGGACGCCGGTGGACTCATCCACGGTGCCAGGCCCGTGCTCCTCCGAGGACGGTGCGTAGATCGCCCCGAGAGCGGTCCATTCGAGGTCCTCGGGCGCTTTCGTGAGCGTGGTGCCGCCGGAGGCGTCCAGGCCGCACACCGACTCCGCGCCCGAGACCGGTTCGGCGGTCGTGGCCGGTGCCGGGGCGGCCTGGGTGGGCTCTTCACCGTCGGGCCACAGCCACAGAACTACCCCCAGCACGATCAGCAGCGCGACGAGGACGGCTGAGATGAGGAAGCGGGGGGCCTTCCACCAGGTGTTGTTGTCGTCGGTCTCGATCTGATCTGTCACCTGCTGCTCCTCTGCTGCGGGGGGTTGGTCTTGCGGAGGTCAGAGGTCATGCCCCGGAGATGAAGGAGAGGATCGAGGCTCCGCCGGAGATCAGGGCCACGGCCAGCACGATTTTGATGATCCCGGAGACCTCCTCGGTGGTCTCCCCGCGGCGGGCGTCGAAGGCCATCTTGCCGCCGACCACCAGCAGCCCCAGGACGGCGATGCCCAGGGCGATCCATTTGCCGACACCGACCATGCGGTTCCAGGTGTCGCCGATCCCGGGAGGGGCCAGCGGGTCGGAGTCGGGCAGGGCGGCCGGCAGCGCGAGCACGGTGTCCTGTGCAGCCAGTACGAGGTCGATCATTGGGGGGTCCTCTCAGAAGTTGCTTCATCGGCTGCCTCACCCAGGGCGGTGAGGACTTTTCTCGGCTCCCGGGCCATGGACGCCCAGTCCACGGCTCCGGTGAGCCGGAGCTCTTCGATCCAGGGCACCACCCAGGTGGAGGGGACACCACCGGAGATCACCCGGGTCGCTGCGGCCAAGGACTTCGGGGTGCGGCCCGGGGCATCAGCCACCAGGACCAGGCCTTGGAGATCGACATTGGGGTGGGCGCCGGCGGCCCAGTCGCGGGCGGCGAGACGAGCGGCATCGAGGCCCCGCTTGTTCTGCCGGGCCACGAGGAAGACCGGCGCTGGGACGTGCTGGATCTCCTCATCAGGGCGGGCGGGCCACCGGTGGTGGCAGGCCACGCCGCCGAACAGATCGGCCAACACAGACTCCCCGGCCCCACCGTGGACACCGAGCCAGAACACGTCATGGGCGTCGGTGAGAAACCGCCCCAGTCGCCCCTCGTCCTCGGAAAGACCGGCCACGCCTCGCTGGGGTCCCGAGGCGCCACGGAAGACCGTGACGGTCTCCTCGGGGACGTCCTCGAAGATCGGGCGGGTCTGCTCCTGGGTGGAGGGCGATACCAACTCAGCCCAACGGTTGTCCATCACACCTCCTCGCTTGCAGGGCCTCCAATAGACTGGACCCTATGTGCATTAGACAACACTGAGAGAGGATTAGCAATGTTAAACAATATTAGACAACAAACAAGTATGACTGTGTACAGTGACCATTATGAGGGCGCAGGTGATCGTCGTGTCTGACGCGCTGGACCGGCTCTTCGAAGGTCTGCCCGAGCGGCTGACCGTCGACCAGCTCGCGCAGGTGCTCGGACTCGGTGATCGCACCATCACCTACCGCTGGTTGCGCGACGGCATCGTGCCGGCGATCAAGCTCGGCAAGACCTGGCTGATCCTGCGTGACGACATCAAGGAACACCTTCGCTCTCAGTACAACGTCCCCCATTCCACCGACAATGACGGGGCGCACACGAACGAGGAGTAGGGAGAGCACCATGGCTCAGGCACTGGAGCGGCCGGTCTGCACGGCCAGGATCGCCGCCGACGACAGCGTGGAGGTGACGATCGACCGGGTCCCCTACGAGTTCGCCTCGATGCCGGCAGCCATCGCCCACGTCGTCTCTATCGCCGATGACCTGGGGCGACCTGTGAAGCTGACGGCCATCGACCCGGCCTCGGTGACCGAGCCGGAGACGCGACTGATCGTCGCCGCGGACGGATCCGTGACAGCAGATGCCAGTGCCTCGATGAAGAAACGACCCTCCCGTGGAGGTTCTTCACGTGTTGTCACAGTCGACGACCTCGTACCGGAGCCTGAGGAGACGACACGCCCAGTGGTGGCCACCGAACCAGCCGCTGACCTGAACGAACACCAGCCCGCGGAGCCTTCCACCGATGCGGAGACCCCGCAGACGCTTCCCGAGGCCGATGTCCCCCATTCGGGGGACGCATCCGAGCTCTCAGATGCGGACCCACGGCCAGAGACCACCGCGGGCGACACGCCCGCCGACGACCCAGCGAGCAGCAGCTCCACACCGACCCCGGTCGTCGCCGAGGCCGGAGATCCCCGCCTGCAGCTGCGCCGGGAGACGACCACGGATCAGCCTGAATCCCCCGCCCGGTACGGGTGGCGAGGATGGTGCAACCAGAGGCTCGGACTGTCCCTGGCGGCCTCGGCCGCCGAGCAGGCGTCCCGTGCCCGCCGGGTGCGAATCCAGCGGCCGCTGGAGACCCACCGCACCGTGGCCGTGCTCCAGCTCAAAGGTGGGGGCGGGAAGACCACCACGGCCTACCACCTGGCCGCCACCGCAGGGCGGGTGCGCGGGGGCAACATTCTGGCCGGGGAGTTCAACGAGAACCAGGGCACCCTGGCCGAACGCTCCCTGGCCGGCGGCCACGACCGCACCACCCTGGACCTGATCCGCAACCTGGACACCGTCACCCGCCGCACCGCCGACCTCGTGCGCTACGTGCGCCCCCAGGGCGACGACCGGATCCACGTGCTCGCCTCCCCACCCGAGGGCACCGATCGGACCCGGGTGGACGGACGCTCCGTGCGGGCCGCCCATGAGATCCTGCGCTCCCTCTACAGCCTGATCCTGCTCGACACCGGTAACTCCGCCCAGTCCTCCACCTGGCGCGCCGCCGTGGATGTGGCCGACTCCCTGGTGCTGGTGGCCCACAACCGCGAAGACGACGCCCGCCTGCTGGAAGCCACCGTGGCCGCCGTCGCCGCCGAAGGCCACGGGCCGAAGCTGGCCCGGTCCGTGCTGGTGGTCTCCAACACCGCCACCAACAACGCCGAACGGCTGACCCGCCTGCGCGAGTACGCCCAGGCGGTCGGGTTGGCGGGAACTGTCGTCATCCCCTTCGACAAGTCCCTCCAGGAAGGACGGGCCTTCCACTACGACGCCCTGCACCCAGCCACCGTGCGGGCCTACGAGGAAGCCACCGCCACCCTGATCGACCAGCTCTGACCCACACCCCCTCCCATCCCCCCAGGAGGCTGTGATGTCGGCTGGATCCTCGCGCGCCCTCGGCACCCTCGTGGCGCTGCTGCTCGTCTTCGCCATCGGCTCGATCGTGGCCCTCACCGTGCTCATCGCCACCCTGGCCGAGGACGAAGAACAGGCCTCAGCCAGCTCCTGCACCGTCACCGCCGTCACCACGGGCAACGACAGCGGTGAGGAGCGGGCACCGAACATCCCCAACGGCTGGGCACTGCTGGTGGAAGAAGCCGCCCAGACCGCCGGGCTGCCCGTGAGCGTGGTGGCAGCACAACTGGCCCAAGAATCCGGGTGGAACCCGCACGCCACCAGCCCGGCCGGCGCCCAAGGCATTGCCCAATTCATGCCCGCCACCTGGGCCACCTACGGCAACGGCGGGGACCCCTTCGACCCCGAGGACGCGATCCCCGCCTACGGCCGCTACATGGCCGCCCTCAAGACCGAAGTGCGACCGATCGCCGGCGAGGACGCCGGTGAGCTCGTGCGCCTGACCCTGGCCGCCTACAACGCCGGCCCCGGGGCCGTGGAGCAGCACCGGGGTGTGCCGCCCTACCAAGAGACCCGCGACTACATCGACACGATCCTGGACACCGGCCAGTCCCAGTTCTCCGCCCACTGCCAGGCCCCCACCGGGGCCCTGGCCTGGGACGGAGACCTCGGCGACGGCGAGTGGACCACCCCACTGCCCGGGGGCGTATTCACCTCCGGATTCGGCGGCCGAGCTTTGGCCGGAGTCCCGGGTTGGGCCAACCAGCACGAGGGCGTGGACATCGCCACCCCCGGGGCCGGCAACGGCCGCGGTGGAGCCGTCGTCGCCCCTACGTCCCTGCGGATCACCGGGTTCAACACCACCGATGGGTGCGTGATCGCCAAGGAGAACGGGGACGACCCCGACTTCGGCTTCGCCTTCTGCCACCTGCACTCCTGGGACGTGGCCAAAGGCCAGCAGCTCAAACGCGGTGACGTCATCGGCACCGAGGGCAACCGCGGACGGTTCGGCATGGCCACGCACCTGCACTTCGAAATCTACAAACCCGACGCCCCCGAGGTGGTCTTCCCCTACCAAGGGCACAACATCGACCCCGAGCCCATCCTCAAACAGAAAGGAGCATGGCCGAAATGACCCGACACCGCCTGATCACCGCCCTGGCCCTGTGCCTCCTACCCTTGACCGCCTGCGGGCCCGATGCAGCGCAACAGGCCAGCGAGCAGACCACCACCCCCGCCACGGCTACTCCCTCCCCCACCGAGCACACCCCCGGGCAAGGTTCTTTCCCCGACCCGGACACCGTGGACCGGGCCGATGTGGAGGCCACCGCCGAAACCGCAGCGCTGATGCTGCACTCCTGGGACGCCGCCACCGACCGCACCCAGACCGCCGCTGCGATCCGCGCCAGACCGTTGATGTCAGAGGATTGGGCCGCTAATCAGGTCGAGCCTGAGCGCAACGGCAACCAGGCCGCCTGGCTGGAACCCGCTGAGCACCAGGCCTACAGCGCACCCAGCCTTGTGCCAGCCGTTGGCGACGTCTCCCGCGACGTCGCCACAGACAGAGCCATCCGCGCCTACGACCTCACCTGGCGGTGGATCAGCCGCGACGGTCACGAGATCGAGGCCACCGGCCAACGCCAGGTCGTCATCTACCTCGAGAAGCACAACGGGCATTGGGACGTCGTTGGCCACCAGACCCATGACATGGGCACCAGCAAGTAAACCCGACACGGACACCCGATGCTGTTCAATGTCATGTACATGTGGCAGGCTGAGTCCATGAAGGAATACGAGCCCCCCAAGATGATCGGGCGCAGAGTCCCGTTCAGCATGCGGGTGCTTCCTGAACAGCACCGCCGCGCTTTCGAGAAGGCGGCCGCTCTCGGCCTGTCCCAGGCTGATTACATCGGTGCGCTGATCGACCGTGACTACGGATTACCCAACGCGATAGACGACCGGCAGAACGCTGAGGAGCTCCCCATCACCAAAACCGCTTAAACGACTGACGGCCCGCCGTGGAGGGCGGGCCGTCGAAGTCAATCAGCTGTCGCAAGTTTGCCGACCGAGACAGCTGGTTCAACAGAAACCGGATGAGAACCGCATATGAACCCATTACCAGGGGACTGTTGTGTCCCCTAGTGTACCTGAGGCGCGTCCGCAAGTGGACCCCGCCTTGCTGGATATTGCCCTTTTTTGCCCCGAGACCCCGGCCCGCCGGTTTCTGGCGCACCACCGGATCGAGTACTTCCGGTGCGGTCAGACCAAGTCGCAGGCGTTCCCGAACCGTGGGCGGCCTGCTGGTGACTTCGCGTTCATCCAGCTCAACCCGGCCGATTGGTTGAACTTCCTCGTCGTCGACGTCGATGACGAGGACGCATTATTGAACCTGATGCACCCGGCCGTACCCGAGCCGACCTGGATCATCGAGAACCCGGACACCGGTCATGCCCAGGCCGGGTGGGCGATCGAACCGGTCTACCGGGGCGAGGGTGCTCGGCCGGGTCCGATCCGCTACGCGGAGGCGGTGCAGCGGGCCCTGGACCGGCTGGTGGATGGGGATCCCTGCTTCACCCGGTACCTAGTGCGCAACCCGGCCGCTGCGTTCCCGGCCGGGCGCGTGTGGTGGGGCCGCAGAGCCAGCCCATGGTCCCTGGGGGATCTCAAGGCGCACATGGCCGAGTACATCGATCCGTTCCACGACGAGGCCATCGACGGGCCCGCCACACCGGCCTGGGACCCCGGCATGCCCCTGCTGGGGCATGCCGGCATCCCGCGGGTGCCTGTCGTGGACACCGCGACGGAGGTGGGGCGCAACACCGCGGTCTTCCGCGCCACCCGTCGGTGGCTGTGGGACCAGCGGCAGGCCCGCCACCAGACCCCGACGGAGGCCGCCTCGATCGCCCACGCTCGGGCGCTCAACGCCCAGCTGCCCCACCCTCTGGCTGATGGGGAGGTCGCCTGTCTGGCGCGCTCGGCCGTCCGTCAGGTCAACGCCGGCAAGGGACGCCCCACCTCCACCAGTGGTTCCGATGCTGCACACGAGTATCTAGCGCGGATGGGCCGCCGCGGCGGGAAGGCCAGGACCGAGGCCAAGGCGCGTGCGGCGGCAGACAACGCCGCCCAGGCCCGCCAGGCCCGCACCCGCCGTGTGGGGCAACTGCGGCCTCTAGCGGTGCAGTTACGGGCGGCGGGGGCGACCTACAAGGCCATCGCCGAGGCCGTAGGGCGTACTACACGCACCGTGATGGCCTGGTTGAAAAACGAGCCCACCACACCCGCTGGCGGACCCGTCGAGGAGGGTGAAATTCTCCAAGCAACAGGTACTGGTTCCGCCCCCACGGTGTGCCCCACCCCCTCCCCTAGCCTGGAAGTGCCCCCCGGACCTGCCAAGGAAGAGGATGCCCCCGTGACGAGTGAACCCGCCTACCAGTGGCCCGAAGGCGTCCTGCCGGGAGAACCAGACCCCGACTTCCGAGCTCGGCTCCTCACCGAGCACCGCGGTCTCACCCTCTGGGTGCCCCTGGACTACCTGGAGGACCACCCCATTGGCTCTGGGTACTGGTCTTTCACGACCGCCTCCGACTACTGGGAGACAGTCAAGGACGGACCGTTCCACGGCGCTGCGCTGGGTGGGCGAGAACTGCACGTCATTGAAGTGGGGGCCCGTGTCGGAGAACTTCACGGGCTGCGCTTCCCACACCTGACCGCCGTCTCCTACGAAGTCACTCGAGTCGCTGGCGACTCCCGGTGGTCAGCACGGTTCCCCGGCTACATCGTCCACTGACGCGTCGCGTCCAAGGTCAGTGTCGTAGTGCTCTCAGGGACTTCGCTGTCCTCGGGCCTGTCCGACCACTAGCTGGTCCGGTCAGGAACGCGGCCGACGGTGGTGAGGTGCGGGAGTGAGGATCACCGCGAACATCTCCTGCAAGGCAGCGAGGTCATGGTCTTCGGCTGCGGCCCGGGACGCAGCGTCGTTGACCGCCCCGGTGATCTGGGTCCAGTCCAACCACCAGCCGGCGGCTACCGACAGACGATCGAAGAAGAAGCGCTGGGTGCGCCCGTTGCCCTCCCGGAACGGATGCAGATAGTTGACCTGGTCATAGTGATAGGCCAACCGTTCGATGAACCGGTCCCGATTCAGGTGCTGCAGGTAGCGGTCCTGGCGGAGCTGATCGAAGACGAAACCGGCCGAGCGGGTAATCATCGACACCGGCAGGAACGGCTGCGCCCCCGGGACCGTCTTGCGCAGATCCACGGTGCGCAGCTGCCCCGCCCAGGGATAGACGTCCTGGAACAGGTGACGGTGAATGGCTTGCAGCTCGACCAAATCTCGGGTGGGCGCCGGTGGATGGCGCCACAGCTGTAGGGTGCGGACCGCCACCAGGTCGGCTTCCGCGGCGGCGAGCTCTACGGCGGTGCGTGCGCCGATCAGGTTGGTCAGAATCCCGGTGTGCGGGTCCAGATACGGGTCACGGTGCGGGCCGGGGGCCTCACTCAAGGCCGTAGCGGGCGCGCGTGCGCCGAACCAGCTCCTCGACCTCGAGCCCATCCTCGGCGAAACGATCCAGCTCCGCCCGGGTCGCTGTGGTGACGTGAAGTCCTTCCAGGGCAGCACTGTGCACCACGGAAGCTACCTGCTGTGCCCGGTCCACCTCGAGAGCCGGTGGCAGAATGTGCTGCTGTGCCATGGAACCTCCCCGGTGGTGTGTGGGCCGTGCTATGCGCTCTAGTCTACCAAGCGCCCCTGACCAGCATCTGGGGTCGTACGCGCCGGGGACGCCAGCCTCGGTTGTGAAACGCACTCTCTGGCCCAGGATCCCTGTCCACGACGACACCCCAGAAGCATGACCTGTAGAATTAATGGTAGATAGCTAGCTAGTAAGCATGCTATATAACTAGCTATTTAGCTAGGTAGCAAGCGAGCTGGCTAGACAGATGGCTTGATGGCCCGCAAGCTTGATAGCTTGAAAGCATGCAAACCCTCATGGTGTACAGCGAATCCGGTGGAGTCACTAAGACCACCACCGCCGTCTCCCTAGCAATGGTTGCCGCCGCCGAGGGACGTCGAGTCGTCCTCGTTGACCTCGACCCCCGCGCGGCCTCCACCAAGTGGTTTGGGGTGGAGCCCTCGGCTGAAGGAATGCACGTTGGGGCAATCCTGGGCGATGAGAACCCCGAAGGCTGGGCCGAAGACCTCGCGGTGCCCAGCGGGTGGCACCCCAACCTCCGGGTGATTCCTTCGGCCCGCAATGTCTCCAACCGCGAAGCCGACCGGGCCGATCACGCAGAGCTACGGCTGAAGATCTCCCTGACCGGTCTGCAGGCGGATGTGGTGGTCATTGACTGCCCAAACCGGCAGGGTGGCCCGCTGACGCTGTCGGCTCTGAACGCGGCGGACACCGTGGTCTACGCCGCCACCGCCACCAGCGACGGTATCGACGGGGTGGACGGGGCGAGGCGCACGGTCGCCCAGTTCCGCCGGCACCGCCAGCAGCTGGGCGCCCCGGACACCCTCACGGAGGCCGGCATCGTCGTCGGTGGGGTGAAAGAGACGATCATGAGCCGGGCGGCGGTGGCCAGCCTCGAGGAGCTGCGGGCCACGGGGTTGTTCTTGGAGCCGTTGATCCCGGACCGGGCGATCGTCCAGGAGGTGCGGATCTCGGGGGAGTGGTACGGCCAATACCGCAAGGGCTCCCGTGTGCTGGATGCTTACACCGCGATCGCGAAGAAGGTGCTGCGATGACCGAGCAGCCCGAGCGCCCCGCTTCGCTGGCCCGCCGCCGGCCTCGTCCGGCTCCGGATGAGCACATCGACCCGGTCGACTACACACCCCCACGCGCTACCTCACCCCAGCCGGCGACACCGGTGGTGTCGTCTCCGCCGGTGCAAGCGGGACCGGTGGCGGAGCCCCCGGTCGCTGCGCCGAAGCGTGGGCGTGGCCGGCCGCGCCGGGAACCCACGATCCAGCTCGGGGTGCGGGTGGCCCAGGACGTCTCCGATCTGATCGAAGAGCTCACCGAGCACGACGGCACCGCCCGAGCGGTGATCGAGAACGCGGTGCGCGCCTACGCCCAACAGCTCAACCGATAACACCGGCCCCGATAGGGGAGGGGGGCGGCCGCGGGCGGCTTTCCCATGGTCCATGAGGGAGGAACCCGGCTCACCGCTGCTGGTGGGCCGGGTGCCTCATTCTTTGGACAGACGGCGGGATGGGGTAGGTGGTCCCGTTGGCCGTCGATCGACGCGGGTGCCCACTCCCCGTCCGCAAGGGGCCAGGGCTGACCCCCAGCGAGGCCTGCTCCCGGGCGCCAAAGGGACGACCAGCGCTGTCCAGGCTGGACGCGGGGCGTCCCGGGGGCACCGTGGCCGGGAACGGATCCTCAGCCCGTCACCGGCTGCTGATCGTGCGGAGGGGCCACGGTGAGGGCCCTGGTGCTCGAGCCCTGCCCCGAGACGTTCCCCGGTCATGCCGCGGCCGTGACCGCCGGCATTAGACCCCGCTGTCGCGGAGCACCCGGACAGGCCAGAGGCGGTGTCCGGGTGGGGGATTGGGGCCTACTGGGCGGCGTAGTAGGCGTCCTTGACTGACTGGTGAATGCGGCCGCGGTCGGAGACCTCGTAGCCATTCTCCTTCGCCCAGGCCCGGATCTTCGCCGTCTCCGGGTTACCACCAGTGGAGGAGCGGGGCCCGGTGGTCCGGGTGGACTTGGACTGGGCCCGTCGGCCGGTGGCGGCGTAGGGGCGCAGGGCCTCCCGCAGCTTCTCCGCGTTAGCGGTGGAGAGGTCGATTTCGTACTGCCGGCCGTCCAGACCGAACTGGACGGTCTCATCGGCAGGACCGCCCTCGAGGTCGTCCTCCAGAATGATCTGCACGCTCTGGGCCATCACAACACCTTTCCTTTGATCTCGTCATGTCTTGCGCCGGAATGCGCCCACGATCCTAAATACCGGCACTGGCCCGCTTTCCTACATGCTTTAGGGAAGCTGAGCTGGTGCCGATTGTGGGAAGCGATTCAGCACACCGGTTACCCTACCGGGAATTTCCTCGTCCCCATGGTCGCAGGACGGCGGTTATCCGGCTGCACCGGTGGTAGTGGGCCTAGTTTCTCCTTCTGGCTACAGGCGATGAGACGGAGCGGGCGGTCGGATTGTTCTGCTCTCGCGCTGGTGTTAGTTCTTCATTAAACCTACCGTTGTCGTGGTTCCCAGCACGCTGACCTTGTAGCGGATGGTGTCACTTTCGTACGTGAACCATTTGGTGTCGTCGGTGGATGCCAAGAGCGCGGAGTCAGTCGCCGCAGCTTTCCTCTGTGAGGTCCATGTGTGCGGTTCGCTCGCGTCGGTCGGCGCTTCGAACGTTCCTACCCAATAGGGGCCCTGGCACACACGTCTCACGTTTCCTTACCACTGTTCGGTGTTGTAGCAAGGCAGGCGATCTCACACGGACAAATGAATTAACCTACCCTTGACAAATGAGCATGGGTAGCGAGGGCCTGGGCGCGCTCCTGCAGATGCAGTTGGGTCAGAACTCCAAGATCGTCGCGGCAACCAGTTGATCCTCGAGGAGGAAATCTGAGCGCCGCAACGTCGGCTACTTGTTACCCTTGGCGCGGTTATGCGTCTGGCAGAGCATCTCCAGGTTGGTGAGGTCCGTTGCCCCGCCCATTGACCACGCCGTCACGTGGTCAGCGTCCATCTCATGGGGCTTGTAGATGCGCGTCTTGTTGGCGTTGTCGTTGACCGCGCATGTCGGGCAGTTCGACACGCCGTCTGCCTTAGCCTTCTGCGTCTGCTGCTCATACGCAACACGCTTCATCTTGTCGTCGAACAGCCTGATCGCCAGCAGTTGCTTGTCCTTCTTGCCGCCCAGCAGATACTCATAGATCCCCTTGAGGTTGGTGACCGCGGGGTCACCGCGCAGGTCATCCACGTCGGCGTCGATGGAGGCCGCGTTGTATGCCGTCGAGTGGTAGAGCTCGTACAGCCGCCCCCATTCGAGCCCCTTCATCTCCTTATCGGGCGGACGCGTGAAGACGCTGCCGACCCAGTCGATCACCGAGGTGAAATAGGTCTTGAGCCCGGCAATGTTGGTGTCCTGGCGATGCTGCGCGAGGTAGGCGTCGATGCTCTTGCCCTGGGAGGACGAAACCCAGCCCAGCGCGACCTCGAGGACCTCCTGGCGCTTCGGATCGCCCTTGATGTACGACGACCACTTCTGCATGTTGGCGTTGTTCGAGTTGCTGAACTCAGCCTTCGCCTTAGTCATGAACGGGCCCGAGTAAATCGCGTTCAAAAGCTCCTGTCTGTTGAGCGGGACGCCAGCGATGTTGATCGTCTGGAACCACTCCTTGATCTCCTTCTCGGTGCCTTCGCACTCATAGACCAGCAGCTCGCTCTCCTTGAGGAGCTTTTGGTCTTCCGGGGGGAGCGACGAGAAGGTCTGCTCCTTGCCATCGACCTTAATCGCGAACTTGCCGGTGATGAAGCGACCGATGCTTGTGATGCGCTGCTGGCCGTCGAGCACCTCGAGGACGTCGCCGTCGACATTAAAGTAGATCAGCCCGAGCGGGTAGCCCTTGAGCAGAGACTCGATGACGGCGACGTCCTTTTTGCCGTCGTTGTAGATGTAGTTGCGCTGGAACTCCGGCTGGATGACGAGCCGGCCGCCGAGGCCGTACAGACCCCTGCCCTCAAGCTCGTTATAGACGAATCCCTCGACGATCTTTGTGACGGTGTACTGCTCGAGCTCGGTCTTCACGAGGCGTCCTTTCGACGGATGAAGATTCGCTGGTAGGCAGACTGGATTACATGTCCTTCATCATTAATGAAGTAGTTTTTTTTGCCGTCATTCCCAGCAATGTTCGCGTTCTCGTTGGTCTTGTTTCCTGACGAACCGGTTGGCGTGCCATCCTGACGCATTTCGCGATAGTCGTTGTACTTCTTAAAGTCGGGAACATCGGCGTGGCATCCGCGTTGAGTTGCCCCAAGAATCTCGAACTGGTCGGGATCATGCTTGTCCAAAAACGTGATAGGCACACCCATCACGCCGTCGTAATCACTTGGGATCGCGTCGATGAACGGCACTTCAATGGCATCATAGTTGTCGTACTTGCGATAACCGACAGAACGAACCTCCTTATGTCTGCTGAACTTGATGTTGTCCTCGGTGGACATCAACTGAAGCGGCTGATGACGCCGACCATGGTCCAGGTTGGTAAACCAGCATGAGTTTCCTAAACGCGTGTAGTCGTACTCATCGTTCGGTGGATACCCGAGTTTCTCTGCTTTAAGACGATCGGAATCTTTCACCGGCGCGCCCTTCGGAACACCGAAGACCATATCCGTCGCATTGGCCGTCGCACCCTTCCACATGCGATTCGCTTTAATCAGCGGGAAAATCTCCCGATAGGTGGTCGCGTTGCTGTTAGCGATTACGGAGAATTTCTTGTCGGCGGCGACAACCCAGGCCGTGAAATCACGAAAGAGGCTGAACGGCGGGTTAGTGATTACGATGTCCGCCTCGTCGCGCAGGGCTGTCACCTCCGGACTACGGAAGTCGCCATCGCTCTCGAGGTACTCCCATTGGAGGTCGTCGATGTTAACGATGCCGTCGTCGTTGATGTCTTTCGGCTCAAGAGTGAATTTTTTGCCGTTGACTCTGGTCCTTTTGGGGTCGAACTTAGGATCGTCGAGTTCGAAGTCAGTGGGCTCGTGGAACGCGCCGGCAGGGTTGCTGTCAGGGGCGTACGACGTCGAAATCAGTTTCTTGATGCCGTATTCCATGAAGTGCAGGGCGAAAAACTTGGCGAAGTTGCTCCACTCGGGGTCATCGCATGGGAGCAGGACGACCTTGTCGCGGAAGACATCCGGGTTGTACTCGAGGTAGGCGTTCATTTCGCGTTCGATGTCAGCCCACTGGGTGTAGAACTCGTCGTTCTTCGCGCTCTTCGCTGCAGACAGGTGACTGTTCGCAACCGTTGTCATTCTGGTCCTTGCTCGTCTGGGATGCACCACCAGGACTGGGGCACGCCTGGCATCCTATCGGCGCGCAGCATCGAATCTTCGCAGACGAGGCAGGCGATGACGGGAGAATCAGGACAACGCCGGCATCAGGGGTGGTTATCGGCATTCAGTGGCAGTCAACCGACGCAGTGCTCTAGCAGATGTTCACGGGGTACCGCAGATCGTGCACGCCCACCAGGGCACCTCAATGACCTCCAAGCCGGTGGCCGCGCTGCTGGCCGACCTCGGTGTCACCGGTCCGATTCGGGGCCCAGCGTGTCGAACGACAATCCGTACTCGCCAGGCGAGGTGCAAGTCGATGAAGTACGCTCCGGCCTTCCCCGAGCGCTTCGGTTCGCTGGCCGACGCCCGGACGTTCATGGCCGATTTCATCGAGGCGTACAACCGCGACCACCACCACGCCGGAATCGGGTTGCACACCGTGGCCGATGTCCACTACGGCCACGCCGCAACTGTGATGAAGCAGCGCTCAGCGGCCCTGGCCACGGCCCGCGCCACCACCCCGGGCGCTTCACCACCGAAGACCCGAGAGTCCCGGGCTTCCTGTCGACGCCTGAAGCAACCGCCCACCGGCCGCAAAACCCAGAGCCGCCTGGCACCCGTTGGCCTCAAATACCTTGAAAATCTCCATGGGACGCACTAACGATGCAGTGAGATCCGCCACCTGAGCCAGCAGGCGGGGCAAAATGTAGCTCATGGGGATTGGAAAAAGGGACTGGCGGCGGCTTGGCTGGGGTGTCGCGGTCGCGACATGCTTGGTGTTTGTATTGGTGCTTGTAGCGCAGGCACTTGGGGCGACCGGTAATGAATTTGACCGATGGGTGGATTGGGCGTCTATCGGTGGATTGGTGGTCGCTGCGGTCACTCTAGGGCTAACAAGGTGGGGGCCGCGTATTCACGCTGAAAGAAATGCGGCTGAGATGGCGGATATGTTAACGCCCGAGGTGCTCTCAGCGGAAAAGGAGTCATTGCGTCAGTTGCTGTATGCGGGCGAGGCCCCAGGACGTACAGCAAATTTGACCTACCAGTCAGATCGGGCTGTGGGGGATTTGGTTGGCATACGTGATTTCTACATGGAGCGCACGGGGAGGCGAATGCTCATACTGGGAGCGCCGGGAGGTGGGAAGTCCATTCTTGCCTTGCACCTACTGTGCGAGCTAGCGCGAGAACGGCCCGGTCTTAGTGAGTCCGCGCGGGCGAAAGCTCCGGTGCCGGTGCGGTTTGACTTGGCCGATTGGGATGTTAGATATTCCTTTGAGGAATGGCTGACTTTGGCCCTGATGGGCCGGTATACCAATTTGACAGAGGAAGCTACGAAGAGACTAATTAACGCGGAACTGATATTACCGGTATTGGACGGTCTCGACGAAATGGACTCGCCTAGTATGGAGCCGGTTCGTGCGCGAGCTGCTATCGAACATCTTAACCGGTATGGGGGTGGTGACCCAAACTTACCAGTGGTAGTGACATGCCGAAACGTGGAGTATTGGCGTATTCATAAAGAGTTGGTGGATTGTGATTTGGTGACTATCAACTCCTTGGATAAGAACCATGTTTCCACCTATATGAGCCGGGAGCTAGGTGCAACCCAGGATCGGGCGGCTCTAAAGGAATGGGAATCCCTAAGTATTGCCGTCGCCAGTGAGTGGGTATTTGACCTATTGGAAACACCGTGGGTACTGACTCTCGCTGTAGCTTTCTTGCGACATGGCGGTTCGGCAAAAGATTTAATGCCTCTATCAGACGAATTGCGTCAAAGCTACAGATTGCGGATACGGGGAACGCTCTTGTCTCAATACGTCATGGTTCGAACTTGCGAGAGCGGCATGACTCAGTCCTTGAGAAACAGCGAGGCATACACAACTGAACAGGTTGAAAGGTGGGCTGCGGCTCTTGCCCGGAATCTTGGGGACAGAGTCGACATTCGACTGACCGACTGTTGGCGTATTGGCGGTTTTAATAAGGTGCGGGTAATGCACGTCTTTATAGGCCCAATTCTGTTTTTTTGTGCTCTTTCGATGATAGTAATGAGTGAGTTCTACTGGGACATCGAATTTTTGGTTCGGGAGTTTTTTAATTTGCCTCAAATTATAACCAATACCCCCATTGGCTGGATTATCGGGGCGGTTTTACTTTGCCTAGGCGCTGTAGTACTTTTTGGAAGATCCCTATGGTTGGCAGCATCCGCACGCATCTATCCGATACAGCATCCAATTTCTTTGACATCCTTCCGTACATTGAAATTTTGGAAAGTATTCTGGGTAACGTTCTTGTCCGATATTGTAGCTATGTGCGTATTCTGGTTTTTGCTTGAATTGGTACTCGAGCCGGCTGTGGGGCTCGAAGTCGGTCTCGCGTTTGCCCTCATAGTTGGAATCTGGGACGGGGTCACAGACGGGCTGAGTACAAGCATCTATATCGTGTCTCCGGCGAGCCCGGTGTATTCCGACCTTTTAAAGTGGCTGGGAAACGTGCTCGTGACCGGATTTGCAGGCGCAATTGGAGGCATGATTGTGGCAGGAAATGAAGTTGGTTTCATGGCCGCGTTTGGGCTCGGGTTAGTGATCGGTTTCGGGTGTACTCTTGGACTCGGATTCGGTCAAATTTGGTTGCGGTACATGATCGGTGGGATTAACGCGGCCATGCATGGCATGTTGCCACTACGGCTCAATCGATTTTTGGTATGGGCCGTTCGCTCTGGACTTATGCGTCGCTCGGGGTCGGCATACCAGTTCCGGCATCTCAGCCTTCGTAACCACTTCCAGGGGAGACCCCCATCGCCTGCAGATTGACAAGATTCATCGGCTCGAACTTCCTCTTAGGCCAATAGCTACTAAGAATTGCACGGCAGATCCTGCCTTCAATGGATGCAATCAGGTTTGCGGCCGAGGCTAGCGAGGCGATCTTCTCCTGTTGCTATTCTTCATGTCCGATAATTTTCCCCGGGTCATTTTTCCCCCTGTAGCAGTGGTGGTTTGGGCCCTCTGTGCCTCGTGCAGTGGCGTAAGACTGGATGTGTTTGTCTCGCTATGCCGAGTCCGTCAGAAGCGGTCCTCCCAGACCTCGTCAGCGGCGGCGTATTAGGATCCCCTGATTTGCTACTGACTATGTCCGTGGTCGGAGAGGAGCGGAGGCGATTGCATCGCGTTCGCCATATCGTGTCTTGGAACGCATGGGTTGCGAGGCGGATTAGATGTAAGACAATCCCTGCCGTGGTCGGCACCTGATCGTGCATCAGTCCCGTGTGCGTCCTTGACCGGGTCGGTGTGGGTGGTCAGGCGAAGAGCCATCCGAAGGTCGCCAGTACGAGGTAGGTCATGGGCATGAGGAAGGCGGGGAGGATCGTGACCCAGTGCTGGTGGATGCCTGCGGTTTCGGATGTGCCGGGTTCGGGGGACAGGGGTGAAGTGACCAGGTCCGCGTCGAGGTCCCGGCCCAGCTCCCGGTACTCTCCCCAGGCCAGGACCAGGACCACCACGAACAGGCCGATGGCCACCGGTGCGGCGGGCAGGACCAGCGCGACCGGCAGCTCCAGGCGGGCGGAGAACGCCGAGCCCAGGGCCAGCAGCGGGGTCCCGCAGACCAGAGGGATGCCCACCGCCCAGGGGCGGTGCATCAGTGGGCGGAACAGCTTAGGCAGGCACAGCAGCACGAGCACAAACAACCCCAGCAGCCCGACTTGGACGAGGTTGTAGGTCAACTCTTCGCCCCGGGCCCAGGTAGTGGCCGCGGCGGTGCCCACCAGCAAGGCCGCCACCTGGGTGGCGGAAAGGACCGTGATCCTCCCGACTCCGGACACTGGCTGGGTGTCGGTGGCCTGGGCGATCTGGGTGGCGTAGGCGGCAGGCTCGCCGAAGGCCTCCTCCGGGGTCTCACCGGTGGCCGAGCAGTGGGTCTCCACCTCGCCCAGGTGGTCACCGATGACGGGGCCGGGGACGTCGATCAGGCGCAGTTCCACCACGAAGTCATCGCACCAGTCGTGATGGGCCTTCACGAACGGGCGCTGCCAGACCTCGTGGGACACGGGTTGCGTGTTGGGGGTGGTGTTCATGGTGTCCTCCTCGTGGAGTACGGGGGGCCGGTGGGCACCGATTTCTCGCCGATGGTGCTGGTGGAGAGGTGATCGGTGACGACGGCGGAGAACTTCTGCCACTGAGCAATGCCGTGGGTGAGCTCGGCGCGACCGGGTTCGGTGAGTGCGAAGTACTTCCGGCCAGGCCCGCCTTCGCCGGCTCTCCACGCGACGGTGACAAGGTTGTTCTTCTCGAGCCGGGCCAGCAGTGGATAGAGGGTTCCGCCCTTGATGTCCCCGAAGCCTGCCTCGGCGAGTTCGGCCGCGATCGCATACCCGTAGGTGGGCCCCTCGGCCATGGTGCGCAGCACGCACAGCCCCAGAACTCCGCGGAGCCACTCGCTGTGCTGGGTGGTGGTGCTCATAGGTACATAGTGGCCCTACCTAGTGTGTCTGTCTACATGGCGTGGGATGTTGGCTCATCCACCAGTCAGTGCCGAGGAGCCCGGCTGGCACGCGGCCACCGGCACGGCCTGAGGTCGTCTTCCGGCACGGCATGACAGTGCCGCACACGGCAGCGGAGCTGAAGGCAGCCCTGGTGGATCGCTCCGTGCCGGCGGACGACCGTGACGGGGTGGCTGTGGCTCAGTATCTGCGCATGGCCGCTGATGCGTGGGCGGCGGCGAGGACCGAGGAGATCGCCGATCGAACTCTGGGGCGATCGCGGTTCCTGCGCCTGTTGGAGCGCGGGGCCAGCCTGGCACTCCATGATGCTGTGCAGGATGTCCGGGGGGAGCGGGGCCTCGTGGATCGGGGTGGGTCGGGCGTTAGAGATCTCCCGGCAGAGTGCCTATGAACGGCTCACCGACTGACATTGCATCTGGTGAGGGTGCGTCAACGGTGAGACCGAGTCTTAGGAGTTGTTGGTGCGTTGGCGCGTCTCGCAGTCCAAGGGATACGAGGCGTTCGCGTTACGAGACACTTGTCGATATCTTTCACGCCTCAGGTAGTCGTATCGAACCGTTTCAGCCGCGTGACCTTCTCGACAAGGACACAATAATGCACTCAGTACCGGCTCTGCTCGAGCGTGCACCTCACATGTCAGCGATAGGCTCTGGCTTGAGCTTGCACGAACGTCACCTGGCAACCAAACCGCGTTTTGCGCCCCAAAATCGATCATCCGGGGAAGCTCGACCAGCTAGATCGCGATCGAAAGCGGCTGGTCGCCGGCTTCATCGCCGCGAATAGTGTAGGAGTCGAAGTCGAGCCGCGTGTAAATCCTGAGCATGCTGATCGGGACGTCGTCTTCAGATTCAACGAAGTAGTCGTCGACGTTGATCCCTTTTTCGTCGTTCCAAAGCTCGACGATCTGATCGGCGGCCTTGTTCGCGTCGGCCCATGCAGAGGGGTCCTTGGCCACCTCTGGGAGGGTAGTGAACAGCAAGGTGACTGCATAGGCTTCGTCGTCTTCAAGCTCCGCGTCTGTCACATCGATGTATACCCCCGAAAGGTTTGAGCCAAGCCGCTTCAGGATGTTGTTGACGCGTTTTGACGATGGTTGCCTGCGGCTGTTGAACGCATCCGGGAAGAACGACCGGGAGTATCGGTTGCCCAACCACTGAGCGAACGTGCGGGCCGACCTCTTGTCCAGGTTTCCGGCGGGCGTAGCGTTTCCGAGTAGGTCCCGCTGGAGTGTCCGCCGACCGATCAGGTCGGCTTCGAATGCGCGTCCAACGATGGCGACGTGCAGTTTTCTGGGGTTCCCCCCGAAGGCGTAGGTGCCCTCAACTGCATCGATCAGGCGCACGGGCACAACATCGACGAAAGGTTCGTTGTCCAAGCTCCGGGCGACTACGTCACACGGGTGAGACGCGATGAGCCATCCGTCGATGCCGCCACCGTCGAGTCCAAGGTCGCGCGCGGCGTCAGCGCTGAGAAAAGATCCCTGTGTCCATCCGTTCGCAGTGATTGCCTCGAGCTCACTGAAGCTCATCTGACCGACTGGGGGCCGAGGGGTCTTCCTGTCGCAACGTCAAAGTTTGACTCTGAACGTCGCGGGGTACGCGACTTGAGGTCTTCCCGGAAGCGGCTACGACGCGTGACGCTACTCGCCGCCGTCGCCTCATCGGCCAGTGCCATCCAAAGACTATCGGCGTCGAGAACTTCGGAGGACAGAAGTGCGACGAAGCCCCTCGACGGTGTTGCACCACGGAGGGAGGCAGGTCCTGGCGTCCCGGGCACAAGCTTTAGCCACTCATCGGCCAGCGATGCCATAAAGTGAAGGCGTTTTTCATTCTCTGGGCGAAGCTCGGGATTTTCCTTTAGCCACGAGTAGATCGTTGGACGCTTAACGCGCAGCACCAATGCGAGATCGGTGACAGACAGGTGGAATGCTGACCGGATAGTGTTGACAAGCTCGGAGACAGGACGACGCTCTGAGACGGGTACCTGCGGTTCCAGGTCGAACAAGGACCACGACCTGGTCGATGACATGTGACTGCAGTATGCCAGCCACCGAAGAGGGTCAGATCCCGTCCCTAAGTCCGCCGAAAGCGCCTCGACCAACTGCCGTGTAACATTCGCCCCGCTGTCGGTTCCCGCAGCCAACGGCGTGAATGCCCATTGCGTTCCCGTCCGCGGACGTTCGAGTATGTCGGTCATTTCATTTTCCTGTCTGGTTGCTTGGCACGAGTCCCCACTTTTCCATGGCTGCGGGCCTCACAGATTTCCAGAACGCGGCGCTGGCCGGCCCATGCACCGCCCAGAGTCGAGGCTCGATCACGTCGAAGTTGAAGGCAGTCCGGGACTCATCTGAGCTGTCAATATCCAATATTGCATGGATACCCGGCTTTACGGCGGCCAACTGTGGAAAGTCGGGTGTCAGCAGATCCGGCGGAAGAATCGGGGTGTTCTCCACCTGGTTCATTCGGATTAGGAGCTGACCGACTGCCGACCGGGCGAGGATTTGCTGGCTGGACAACAGCGATTCCACCCCCAATTCCTCCGGGCTAAACGTCGTGACGGCTTCTGTGAAGATCTCCGTGAGATCGGAGCCGACGTCCACGACCGCGTCGACATACCTTAAGCCGATCCGGTCGGCGTAGCTAGGTTGAACCTCTCGGCTCAACACATCGACGACGAGTCGCAACGGCTCTTGAAAGTCCTCGAACGTCTGGTAGTCGGTCACCTGCAAAGCAATCGAGGAGGTTGTCAGGGTCATCACGCGTTTCTTGTCGGCCGATGCGAACGACCACCGAAGACTCGGCTGCAGCTGGACGCCTCCTTCGGCGCCGAACTGAATCTGTTGCTGGGTAGCGACGGAGTAGTCGGGGAAACCGTTGTTGCGAAGACGGTCCTGAATTGCGGTGACGTGTCGATCAATCGCCAGTACGGGAGAGAAGCGAATTTCGCAGAGGACGAGCACTAGGGGCGAGTGCTCCAAGTGGGGACGACGTGGAGCGGCGACATCAGTCATGACCGCAGTTTACACATAACTTTACACTCCGAAGAAGGGTGGAAGAAGGACAGGGGTGCGTCATGAGCCGAGCCTGTCCGTCTGTGTCGCCAGGCGCGGTCCAGAGCTGTGTCTCGCATCCCATGGGATGCGAGACGTCTCGTCCGGAAAATTTGCGCCCGCATGAATCCGCGGTTGGGCATGTCTCGCATCCTTGTGCTTTATCCATGACTCTAGAATCGGCTACTCAACGTCGGTTGCGAGACAGATGAGGTCGACATGGGGAAGCTGATCGGGTATGCCCGGGTCTCGACACCGCAGCAGGACGCCGACCGTCAAGTGCATGACCTGCTGGGTGCCGGCGTCCGGCACGATGACCTCTATGGGGACCATGGAGTGTCTGAAGGGCGCGCATTTCGTCCGGCCTTCGACAAGGCGGTGGCCGCCCTCAAGGAGGGCGACACGCTCGTCATCACCACGCTGGACCGGTTGGGGCGGTCGACGCAGAACATGCTGACCTCGGCCGAGGCGCTGCGGGGGAGAGGCGCGGGATTGCGGGTGCTGAACCTCGGCGGGGGACACGTGGACACCGCCACCCCGATGGGATCGATGGTGTTCACGGTGATGGCTGATTGGGCGCAGATGGAGCTGGAGATTAAGCGGGAGCGGATCACCGACTCGGTAGCCAAACGCCGTGCCGCCGGCAAGGACCTGGGTGGGCGGCGCCAGACCTTCACCGACTCCCAGATCCGCAACGCGCTGCGCCTGATCGAGTCCGGGGATCCGGCCACCCAGGTGGCCCGGGACTTGGGGATGTCTCGGGCCACGCTGTACCGGCGGATCCAGGAGCTGCCCTCCATTGTGAGCTGAGGACCCAAGCGGTATTCTTGGTCGTTTCTCGTCCAGCACAGGATTTAGAAATGGTTTCAATAGTTATGGCTGAGGCGTTGAGTGGAGTCAGCCGGGCTGGTGATCATGACTGCCATGGCGAGTCAGAGAGCGTCCGGACGACTGGTCAGCGACCAGTTGTGGGAGTTGCTGGAACCGCTGATCCCACCTCTTCCGCCGACGAAGAACGGGCGCACCGGGCGGCCGCGGATCGATGACCGGGCCGCCTTGGAGGGCATCCTGTTCGTGGCCGAGAACGGCATCGCGTGGAAGAAACTCCCCACCGAGCTGGGCTTCGGTTCCGGGGTCACCTGCTGGCGCCGACTGCGGGCCTGGCAGGAGGCCGGGGTCTGGGAGAAGCTGCACCACGCCGTGCTGGACCAGCTCGGGCAGGACGGGGCGCTCGACTGGTCGAGAGCGACTCTGGACTCGGTCAGCGTCCGGGCCAAAGGGGGGGCGAGCTGACCGGCCCCAACCCCACCGACCGCGGCAAACTCGGCACGAAGTACCACCTGCTGGTCACCGCCGACGGGCTGCCCTTGGCAGTGGCGATCACCGGGGCCAATCGCCATGACTCCATGCTCGTAGAGCCGATCCTGGACGGGCTGAGCCCGGTCAAGGGTCGAGGCCGGGGACGGCCACAGCGCCGTCCGGGGAAGCTGCACGCGGACAAGGCGTACGACAACCGGCGGGTGCGCCGCTACCTGCGCCGGCGCGGGATCACCGCCAGGATCGCCCGGATCGGTGTGGACTCCAGCGAACGCCTGGGCCGGCACCGATGGGTCGTGGAACGCACGATCTCCTGGCTACTGGCCTTCCGCCGCCTGGCCGTGCGCTACGACCGCAGCGCCACCACGATCACCGCACTGGCGACCTTAGCCATCACCATCATCTGCGTCCGGCGACTGCCCCGGAAAGACTATTGAAACCACTTCTTTGAGAACGGGCGTGGCCCCTCCGGCCTGGGTGGAGGGGCCACGCCCGTTTCTGAGCTGTGTACTGATTCATCGGCAGATCTGACCCGGTTTTTGTCACACAAAAGGTGTGTGGTGCAGGATGCCGAGCTGACGTCGTTGACGCTGGATCAGCAGAGTTGTGCGGCTTCAGCTCATTGGTCGAACTCTAGGCAGTGAGCTCGCGATCTTGGACTCGTTCCACCTTCCCGACGAGCAGAACGTAGGACAGCACGCCCAGGGCTGCGATGACGGTCATGTAAACGAAGGCCGGCGCGAAGCTGGTCTCGGTGATCAGCAGGCCGATCACGATCGGGGTGGCGATAGAGGACAAATTGCCGATGAAGTTGAACATTCCTCCGGTGAGGCCGATCAGACGCATCGGTGCCAGCGCGGAGACGAGGGACCAGGTGATGGAGGCCAGGCCGTTGCCGAAGAAGGCGAGGGACATGAAGGTGATGACCCAGGCCGTGCTGTCGGTGAAGTTGGCGCCGATCATGGCCATGGACAGGAGCAGCCCGGTGATGATCGGCAGCTTCCGAGCCATGCCTAGCGTGGCTCCGCGGCGGACGAGGAAATCGGAGAAGACACCGCTGAGCAGCACCCCTACCAGGGCCGCGACGAAGGGCAGGGAGGCCAGGAACCCGGTCTTGATGTAGTCCATCCCGCGGTAGTCCACCAGGTAGGTGGGGAACCAGGTGAGGAAGAACCACAGGGTGGAGGTGAGGCAGAACTGGCCGAGATAGATGCCCCACAGCTTCCGGTGCCTCAGGACCACGCCCAGGTTGGCCCAGGAGAGCTTCTGAGGAGTCTGAACTCCTGACTTTTCTAGGTCGACTAGTCCCCCGCCATCGCGGATGTACTGGACTTCAGCTTCGTTGGCGAGGCGATGTTCCCGGGGGGTGCGGTAGAAGATGTACCAGATGACTCCCCAGACGATGCCGACGAGCCCGGTGACGATGAACACCCAGTGCCAGCTGAAGGTGTGCTGCAACCAGATCAGCACGGGTGTCAGCAGGGCCAGGCCGATGAATTGCCCGGAGGTGTAAAAGCCGATGGCGGTGGCGCGCTCCTTCTCGGGGAACCAGCTGGTGGCCACCTTGTTGTTGATGGGGTAGGCCGGGGCTTCGAACACGCCGACGGCCAGGCGTAGCACAAACAGCGCCACGAAACTGCCGGCCATGCCCATGAAAACCGTGGCCAAGGACCAGAGAATCAGGCAGAGGGGGTACAGCACCCGCGGCCGCACCTTATCGACTAACCAGCCGCCGGGGATCTGCATGGCCGCGTAGGTCCAGCCGAACGCGGACAGGATTAGCCCCTGCTGGGCTGTGCTGAGGCCGAACTCGTCGGCGATGGCTGGTGCGGCCACGGACAGGTTCGACCGGTCCATGTAGTTGATGACCACGGTGATGAACAGCATCACCATGATGAGGAAGCGGGCGCGGGAACGCGGCTGGTCGGTGCCCACGGTCGAGGTGTTGATGGAAGTCTTCATGAGGTCACCATTCTGCGAAGGAGCCGTCGGCGTGGCGCCAGACCGGGTTGCGCCAGCGGTGGCCCTTGCGGGCCCGTTCCAGGACGTAGTCCTCGTTGACCTCGATGCCCAGCCCGGGGCCGCCGGGGATGCGGACCATGCCGTCCTCGTAGTCGAAGACCGACGGGTCGGCCAGGTAGTCCAGTAGGTCGTTGCTCTCGTTGTAGTGGATGCCCAGGCTCTGTTCCTGGATGAAGGCGTTGTAGCACCCGGCATCGATCTGCAGGCACGCGGCCAGGGCGATGGGGCCCAGGGGGCAGTGCAGAGCCAGGGCGACGTCGTAGGCCTCGGCCATGTGGGCGATCTTGCGGGCCTCGGTGATGCCGCCGCAGTGGGAGGGGTCGGGCTGGATGATGTCCACGGCGCCGGAGGCCAGGACGTCCTTGAAGTCCCACCGGGAGAACAGCCGCTCGCCCAGGGCGATGGGCGTGGAGGTGCTGCGCAGGGGATCGAGGAAGCCGTCGACGTTCTCACTGAGGACGGGCTCTTCGATGAACATCAGCTTGTAAGGCTCGAGCTCGCGCAGCAGCACCTTCGCCATAGGCTTGTGCACGCGGCCGTGGAAGTCCACCCCGATGCCGATGTCCGGGCCGACCGCTTCACGGACCGCCCGCACGCTCTCCAGGCACAGGTCGACCTTGTCCCAGCTGTCAACGTACTGCAGCTCCGCGGTGCCGTTCATCTTCACCGCGCCGAAGCCTCGCTCCACGGCCGCCCGTGCCGCCGCGGCGGTCTCGGTGGGGCGGTCCCCGCCGATCCACGAGTAGACGCGGATCCGGTCGCGGACTTTCCCGCCGAGTAGCTCGTGCACCGGCACCCCGAGGGCCTTGCCCTTGATGTCCCACAGGGCCTGGTCGATGCCGGCCAGGGCGCTCATCAGGATGGGCCCGCCGCGGTAGAACCCGCCGCGGTACAGCACGGTCCACAGGTCCTCGATATTGCGGGGGTCCTGACCGATCAAGTAGTCCGAGAGCTCCTGGACGGCGGCGGCCACGGTCGCCGCCCGCCCCTCGACGACCGGTTCACCCCATCCCACGACGCCCTCGTCGGTCTCGATCTTCAGGAACAGCCACCGCGGGGGAACGGTGTAGGTGGTCAATTTGGTGATTTTCATGTGCTCTCCTTGCTTATTTCTCGTCGTCGCCAGTCGCTGACCGCCACGCCCGGATCAGGGCGAGGGCACGGGATGACACGTCTTCCAAGGTGACTCCAGGTTTGTAGAGGGACGAACCGATGCCCGCCCCTGAGGCGCCTGCTGCCACCCATGCCTCCAGATTGCTGGCATCAATGCCACCGACGGGGAGGAATTCGATGTCTGCTGGCAGCACTGCTTGCCACGCCTTCATGCCGGATATTCCGACCGCGTCGGAGGGAAACAGCTTTAGGCTGCGGGCTCCGGCTTTCACGGCAGCGAAAGCTTCGGTGGGCGTGGCCACGCCGGGATAACTGCGCATTCCCAGGCGGACGGTTTCAGCGATGACCTCCGGGTCCATGGTTGGGGAGACGATGATGCCGGACCCCGCTGCGTGGGCTGCGTGGACCTCTTCAACAGTCAGCACCGTTCCCGCTCCGACCGCGCAGTTCTGGGGGAGGTTCTCGCGAAGAAGGCTGATGGAGGTCAGGGGGTCTGGGGAATTGAGGGGAACTTCCAGGGCGCGGAAGCCCGCATCGTAAAGTTGTTGTCCGACCCCTGGAGCTTCCCAGGGGGTGAGGCCGCGCAGAATGGCCACGAGGCCAGTCGGTGTGTGGTTCATGCCTTTCCTTTCAACTGATGCTCAAGGAGGCCTGCAGATAATGCGATACGCCACAGGCCGTGGGTGACGACGTCGCCTGCCACCACCAAGGCGTCAACGTCAAACTGCTGCAGAGTGCGTTGATACCGTCGGCAAAGCTCCGGCTCCCCGCACAGCAACACCTGTGCCGATGGGGTGTCGAATCCCGTGGATAACCAGCTAGCGACACAGGAGGCGACCTCGGCGCCGATCATGAGCCCGGAGATGTAGTCGTTCACCTGCTCGGCCGGCATGCGTCCGGTCAGTGGCAAGGTCCGTGCCGTGAAGAGACTTGCCAGAATCCCGCCCTCCGGACCGGTTTCCAGCGACGTCTGGACGCCACGGTCGAAGGCACCCAGGTCGGGTGCCTCGGGCTGGCTGGCTAGGTGGGCCAGGATGCTGTGCTGGGTAAGGAGTCCGTAAATCTCCCCGGTCATGCTGGTGAGGAAATCGACGACGTCGACTCCCTGGACGCGCACCCATTTCGTGTGGGTCCCAGGAAGCACGATGACTCTTTCGGTGGGGCCATCACCGCCATCGACAGCGGCTGTTCTCTCCAATATGCCCAAAATCTGCGTTTCCTCCCCACGCATCACCTGGGGCAGCTCTCCGTCATCCAACAGGCCCGGCACGATGTGCACTCGTCCACGTTGGCTGGGGACTTCGACCAGTGCATCGGCCAGGGAAGTCAGATTTTTCGGCAGGCGCTGATAGGGCACGTCGACCCATCCCTGGTTGCTGCCCACCATGCCACTGGCTAGAACAGGCATCTCTGGATGCTCGTCCAGCCAGGACCCGCACATCCGCTCGAACTCTTCCTCGAACGCAGCGCAATGGTCCTCCGCGCTCGTTGCCCGTTCCGTGACCGTGAGAATGCCGCGGCCGGCGGGTCCGGTGCGCAGGATCCTTCCTGTGTCATCGAGCAGGTAAGCCCGTGCGGAAGTGGTCCCCCAATCCAGAGCGATGAGTCGAGGATCCCCCGAGGTGGAAGAACAGGGAGAGGTGGTTGAGATCTGAGTCACAGCAGTAGTTTGACGTGAACATCCCACTATGTCCATTATCGTCGTATATATAGGGATAAGTGGTGTGGTGGGACCGTGGGAAGGGGGTACGACCTCCTTCTAGACTTTCCTTCGTGACATCTGATAACGACCTGTCTCTGCCCCCTCCCGTGCCTCAGGGAACCCGCACCCTGGCCCGTGGTCTTGACGTCCTCCAAGCCATCGCCGAAGGCGCCCACGATCTCAAGACTGTGGTGGAGGTAACCGGCGTTGGTCGCAGTACAGCTCATCGCCTGATCCAGCTGTTGGAGCTCAGGGGGTTCGTCCGGGTGGTCAATGGCAGCTCGTACACCCTCGGCCCACAGCTCATCGACTACGGTTTCCGATCGTTGCACCAGAACCCGTTGCCGGTTTTGGCCCGACCGATTTTGGAGCGCCTATCAGACACGGTCAAAGACACCGTGCACCTGGCGGTAGAGGACGCCGGGGAAGTGCTCTACCTCGACAAGATCCCGGGATCACGCGGGGCCGAAATGCGTTCACGCATTGGCCTGCGCATGCCGATGACCCGAACGGGCATTGGCAAGTCCCTTCTGCTGGATCAACAACATCGATGGGCCGGTCAATACGCCGCAGAACACCCAGGGGCGCACTCTCCGGGCGAGCTCGCCGAGTTCATCAAGTTGATGCACAACTACGCCACCCAGGACAGCACGTTGGACCTGGAGGAGAACGAACCCGGGATCCGATGCGTCGCAGCACCCATCCGCGACGCTCGAGGAGCCATCGTCGCCGCCGTCAGCGTCGCAGCCACGCAACCCTATATGCCCGCGCAGCGCATGCAGTCCCTCGTGCCGGTCGTGCGACAAGCCGCCCAAGCCATCGGACGTGAACTTGGGCGGAATGTGTAATCGGGAGGGACTGATGCACCGATAGGTGACACCTGATCTGGCTTGCCCGCAGGGCGGCCTGGAAGGATGTTGCTGTGCCCGCTCCCTATCCCCAAGAGTTCCGTGACGACGTCGTTCGCGTGGCCCGCAGCCGCGCAGACGGCGTGACGCTGGCCCAGATCGCCAAGGACTTCGGCATCCACGAGATGACCCTGTCGAAGTGGATGCGCCAGGCCGACGTCGAGGACGGCGAGAAGCCCGGGGCCACCAGAGCCGAGTCGGCCGAGAACCGTGAGCTGAAGAAGCGGATCCGCCTGCTCGAGCAGGAGAATGAGGTCCTGCGCCGGGCCGCGGCCTACCTGTCCCAGGCGAACCTGCCGGGAAAAGGTACTACCCGCTCGTGACAGAGCTCGCCGCCGACGGGGTTCCTGTCGCGGTGACGTGCCGGGTGCTCAAGCTCTCCCGCCAGCCCTACTACCGCTGGCTGGCGGACCCAGTCACCGATGCCGAGGTCGTCCAGGCATACCGGGCGAACGCGTTGTTCGACGCCCACCAGGACGACCCGGAGTTCGGCTACCGCTTTCTGGTCGATGAAGCCAAAGAGGCCGGCGAAGTGATGTGTGAGCGCAGCGCGTGGCGGATCTGCCGGGACAACGGTTGGTGGTCGGTGTTCGGGAAGAAGCGCGGCAAGAACGGGAAGAAGCCCGGACCACCGGTGCACGACGACCTGGTGGAGCGCGACTTCACCGCCGGCGCGCCGAACCAGCTGTGGCTGACCGACGTCACCGAGCACAAGACCGCCGAAGGCAAGCGGACAAACAGCTCAAACTTCGAGCGGAACCGACAGTGTCACTCATCTGAGGACCCCGGAGAGCACCTCACTCGACAGGAGCACCACCATGACCCACCACCAGCAGAGCCCCAAGGAAATGTGGGCCCAAGCGAAATGGGTTGCCCTCAACCCCGAGTTCCAGGCCAAAATCGAGCAGGCTCTCCTCGATGGTCCGTGGATGCGAGTGCGTTCTGAAGCTCTCCTCGAGGCAGTAGCGGCCGCCCAGCGCGCCGGTGAGGACCCGAACCAGTACGGTTCCCCGCAAGCACTCGTAGAGGCATACGGGCTGGAGTGGCCCACTGAGCCGGAATCGCCCACCGATGGACAGCGCGTCAACGGCGAGTAAAAGCGGATCCCGAGGCTGCCGCACGAGCAGATGACGTTGACTTGGCTTGCCCATGGGGCGGGCACTGTCGAGATCCGGGGTGCGGCTATGCGGTCGCTCGTCGGCCTGTGGACACCAAGTGCAGGGCGGCCCATATCCGCTTTACATATGGCCGGTTAGCGGCGGACCGCGTTGCAGTGCAGGTTCGGTCACTGGCGGTAGTTGCCGAGGAACTCCTCGATCCGGTCCAGGGCCGTGGCCAGCATCTCCACGGACGGCAGGGTGACGAGCCGGAAGTGGTCGGGCTCCGGCCAGTTGAACGCCCGGCCGTGGCTGACGAGGATCTTCTGCTCCTTGAGCAGGTCGAGGGCGAACTTCTCGTCGTCGACGATGTTGAACTTCTCCACGTCGAGCTTGGGGAACAGGTACAGGGCGCCGTCGGCCTGCCGGCAGGACACGCCGTCGATCTCGTTGAGCCGCCGGTGGGCGAGGTCGCGCTGGGCCTTGAGCCGCCCGCCCGGGAGGATGAGGTCGTTGATC
>NZ_NSKF01000023.1:0-59187 GCF_002287015.1 Kocuria sp. WN036 | reverse complement strand
GCGCAGCGCTGGCGCGAGGCCCTGGCCGCGGCCGGCGCCAGCGTGCCCGTGGTGCAGGAGCCCGCCGCCCGCACCGGCGGCCGGGTGACCCTGGTCGGCGGCGGCCCCGGCGCGGACGACCTGCTCACCGTGCGCGCCGTGACCGCCCTGCAGGACGCCGACGTGGTGTTCGTCGACCGCCTCGCCCCCGCGGGCGCGGTGGCCGCCGCAGCCCCCGGCGCCGAGATCATCCCGGTCGGCAAGACCCCCGGCCACCACCCGGTCCCGCAGTCGCAGATCCAGGACCTCATGGTGGAGCACGCCCTGGCGGGCCGCTCGGTGGTGCGGCTCAAGGGCGGGGACCCCTACGTCTTCGGCCGCGGCGCCGAGGAGCTCGCCGCGTGCGCCGCCCACGGCATCCCCGTGGACGTGGTCCCGGGCATCACCAGCGCGGTCTCGGTGCCGGGCGCGGCCGGGATCCCCGTGACCTTCCGCGAGGTCTCCCGGATGTTCACGGTCGCCTCCGGGCACGTGCCGTTCTCCGAGGCGGAGCTCGCCCACTTCGCCGGCCTCGGCGCCGGCGGGGGCACCCTGGTGGTGCTCATGGGGGTGGCCACCCTCCCCCACCTCGTGGCCGGCCTGGTCCGCAACGGCGCCGATCCGAACACTCCGCTCGCTGTGGTGGAGCGCGGGTTCACCGACCGGCAGCGCTCCACCATCAGCACGCTCGCCACCGCGGTCGCGGACACCGCGGCGGCGGGCTGCGGCTCGCCCGCCGTCGTCGTCGTCGGCCCCGTGGTCCGCCTGGCGACCGCCGAGCGGGACGCGTTCCTCGCAGAGGTGACCGCCCATGGCTGCTGAGGATCTCCCGCTTGCCGGCCGGGTGGTGGGCGTGACCGCGCACCGGCGCTCCGAGGACCAGATCGCGGCGCTCGAGCGCCGCGGCGCTTTCGTGCTGCACGCCCCCGCGCTGCGCGTGGAGCCGGTCGGCGAGGACGCCGGGCTCGCGGCCGCCTCCCGGGAGATGTTCGAGGCCCGCCCGGACCTCGTGCTGCTGACCACCGGCTACGGCCTGCGCCGCTGGCACGACGCCGCCGTGGCCCAGGGCTTCGACGCGGACCTGCTGCTGTGCCTGCGCGAGGCCGCCGTCTACGTGCGCGGGCCCAAGGGCCGGGGCGCGGTGCGCGGCCTGGGCCTGGAGGACGCCGGGATGTCCGCGGACGAGACCACCGCCGGGCTCGTGGACCTCGTCCTGGCCGAGCACGGCGGGGACCTCACCGGGCGCACCATCGGCCTGCAGCTGCACGGGATCGCCGACGTGGTCCAGCGCCGCCGGCTCACCGACGCCGGGGCCCGCGTGCTCACCGTGACCCCCTACCGGTGGGCCTCCGCCGACGACGCCGGGCAGGTGCCGGTGCTCGTGCGCGAGGCCGCCGCCGGGCGGGTGGACGCCGTGACGTTCACCGCCGCCCCGGCCGTGGACGCGCTGTTCAGCACGGCCGAGGAGCTGGGGCTGCACGAGGAGCTGCTGGCGGCGTTCCGCGGCGGGATGCTCGCCGCGACCGTGGGACCCGTGACGGCCGCGCCGCTGCTGGAGCTCGGGATCGAGCCGCTCGTGCCGGAGCGGTTCCGGATGGGCGCGATGCTCAAGCAGCTCACCGACGCCCTGTCCGGCGGACAGCCCGACGGCGACGGGCGGTAGGCGCCACCGACCGCGGGCGCACCCCGCCCCTGGGCGAGCGCGGGACGATTGCGGGGGCGCGCCAGGACGGGGGTCAGGGGAACCGGGGGTATCCCGACGCACCCCTGCGACCGCTCGGCAACCGCCAAGGCCGCAGGTCAGGCGGACATTTTGTTCGCCGTGCACCGAATGTAGCAGATCACACCGGATTAGCGAACACTTTCCTGATGTAATTGTGTCGGAATGGTCACGGCCCGAACGTCACCGGCCTCCACGGGCATCCAGCAGTACACCCACCCGGCCACCGATGGTCGACGCACCACCCATGCCGCCCTCCCCGGCGCCTTTACGGAGTGCAACAAGCCGTCATCTGTCGACGAACCTTCAGATGTCAATAATCTGGCTTCGCCTCGGTACCCCCGGGGCCTGTCCCCCAAGCGGTCCACAAATAGAGACCGACCACCGATCGTGGCCAGGCAAATAGAAGCGTTTTCAACGTTCGGCCAAATAGCGTTTGCGATTGTAACTCCCCGAGGTGGGCTTCACGCCCACAACGGCTTTGCGGAGGTATCGGGATTCTGAAAGGCTAATTCTGGTCGGTCGCCTTGGGGAAGGAGATCGACCGGCGCGTCGGGGGGACGGGTCAGCCTTTCTCAGGGGAGTTTCTCATGCCGATCTTTTTTGTCATGCCTATGAGTACTATTTCCGTCGCGGAATCGGCACAGTCGTTTCTGCAGAGCGGAAGTCGTGTCTTACTCATGATCGCCATGGCGCTGTTCCTGGCCTATCTGCTGTTCATGCTGAGTGCGGTGACGATTTCCGGCGCCATCACCAAGGTGAATGCGTTGCGTCGTCCCCTCACCACCGAGCCCAGGGCTACTGTGACGTCCCTTCCGCTGCCTCTCGATGACGGCTGGGGAAACCGACTGGTTCCGGGCCCCGATGAGCGCGCCATGAGCGCCTGAGCTTTCCGACATGATCATGCTCTTCGGAGAGCGGATCGACTTGATCCTGGCTCTCGCCGTCCTGTTGGTCTCACTCAGCGTGCTGTACGGCATGACGCTTCTCGTACTTTCCCGTTTTGAACCCCGGCACGCGCGGGCACGCCGACGTCAGGTGTCGAACATGCGGGACGACAAGACCGTCGTGTTCGTCGTTCCGTGCCTGAACGAGGATCGCGTTCTCGGGGCCAGCCTCGACCGTCTCGCGAGTCTCGAGCATCCGCGTGTGCACATTCTGGTGATCGACGACGGCTCCGACGACGACACAGCCGCCATCGTCCAATCACATCCTGACCCGCGGGTACACCTCTTCCAGCGAACCTTGCCCGAGGCACGCCAAGGCAAGGGGGAGGCCTTGAACGCCGCGATCCAACATCTGCGGACCAGCGATCTGATCGCCGGCACACCGCACTCGGACGTGGTCGTCTGCGTCATGGACGCAGACGGGCGACTAGATTCCCATGCTCTTCGTGACGTGATGCCGCTCTTCTTGGACGACCGGCTCGGTGCGGCCCAGATCGGCGTCCGTATCAACAACCGGCACCAAAGCCTGTTGGCTCGTATGCAGGATCTGGAGTTCGTGCTCTACACACACGTCTTCCAGCGTGGGCGACGTCATCTCAAGAGCGTCGGACTCGGTGGCAACGGTCAATTCGTCCGACTCTCCGCCCTCAACGGGCTGGGAGAGTCACCGTGGTCGCGCAGCCTCACGGAAGACCTCGACCTGGGTGTGCGGCTCCTCATCGATGGATGGGAGACGGAGTTCTGTTCGACGTCGTCGGTGCACCAGCAAGGACTCGTGGACATCAAACGATGGGTGAAGCAGCGGACGCGCTGGTTCCAGGGACACCTGCAGTCCTGGGGCCTGGTCCCCTGGGTGCTCCGCGACCTCACCGGCACACGGCGGGCCGACCTGGTGTACCACCTGACCAGTCCGTTTCTCCTGCTGATCACGTCATTCCTCAGTGTGGCCTTCGCCCTGTGGGCATTCGACGTCATCCTCGGGATCGTGGTGGGCGACGCCGTCGTCTCACAGTGGTGGATCTCGGCCTATCTCGTCGCATTCGGGCCGGCCCTCCTGTTCGGTCTCGTGTACTGGTCCCAAGAACGGCACCACGGCCTGCGAGCGCCGACTGCCGTGCTCCTGATGCACGCGTACGTGCTCTACGCGACGCTGTGGTATCTCGCAGGATGGAAGGCGGCCTACAGAGCGGCGCGTGGGCACAACGGTTGGTCGAAGACTGAACGTATCGTCGAGAACAAAGCCCAGGTCGACTCGTCGGCGAAGGAGCTCACCACCGAGGTGCGCGCATGAGGAAACCCGTACGAATCGTTCTAGCACTCGGGATACTTGCTCTGGTCGCCGTGGCGGGGGTCAACAACATGTGGCGTATACAACCGTGGTCCGACGGCGAGACCCATGGCCAGTGGGCCGCTCTCTACACCGGCTACGGACGTGTTGTGGGCTCGGACAAGCAGGTGGTCCTGGAACCGAACGCCGCTGCATCACCTGACATCACCCATGGATCGTTGGTGCACACCACGCGGGCCTATGAGGACGCTGATTTCGCCATCACGATGAAGACGGAGGAACAACTCCGGCAGGGCGACCCGAATGTGTGGGAAGTGGGCTGGGTTCTCTGGAACTTCAAGGACAACGACCACTTCTATGCCGTCGCGCTCAAGCCCAACGGGTGGGAGATCTCGAAACAGGACCCGGCCTATCCCGGGAGTCAGCGATTCCTCGCAACCGGTGACGACCGGACCTTCCCTGTCGGTCAGGCGTACCGGGTCGAGGTCGAGCAGGACTGGCCGCGCATGACCGTGCGCGTCGACGGCCGAGAACTGACCACCATCGTCGATGACGAGCGGCCGTACCGCGGCGGCGCCATCGGCCTGTACACCGAGGACGCCCGCGTCCGATTCCAGGACCTGGAAGTCAACGACAGCACGAACGCGTGATATCCGCTGCATCAGCGCGGACCCATTGATGGATCAGGAGCAACCATGTCCAGTACGTCCCCCAGCAAGCCCATCACCATCATGGCGATCTATGGCACTCGTCCAGAGGGCATCAAGATGGCCCCTCTCGTCCTCGCGCTCCGCGACGATCCGCGCTTCGAAGTGCGCGTAGTCGTCACGGGACAGCACAGGGAGATGCTCGACCAGGTGAACCAGAGCTTCGGCATCGTCCCCGACAGCGACCTCGACATCCATGCGCCTGGGCAGAGCCTGACGCAGATCAGCAATCGCACGCTGGAAGGCCTCACAGAGGTTCTGAAAAAGGACCGCCCCGATGCCGTTCTCGTACAAGGAGACACTTCTACCACCTTCGTAGGCGCCTTGGCCGCCTTCTACGCGGAGATCCCCGTGGTCCACACGGAGGCAGGACTGCGGACGGGCAACAAGTACTCCCCGTTTCCCGAAGAGATCAACCGCCGGCTGACCGGGCAGATCGCCAGCCTGCACCTGGCTCCGACGGCGGCGAGCCGAGAGAACCTCCTGAAGGAGAACATCGATGCGTCGACCATCGTGGTCACCGGCAACTCTGTCATCGATGCTCTGCTCATCACCGTGGCTTCACTGCCCCGGATTGAGGACCCGGCTCTGGCGGAGCGCCTCGCAGAGGGACGACCCATGGTCCTCGTGACCGCGCATCGGCGCGAGTCGTGGGGTAAGCCTCTCGAGGCTGTCGGCAGAGCGATAGCAGCACTGGCTCGACGGCATCCCGATCACGACTTCGTCTTCCCCGCGCACCGTAATCCTCTGGTTCGCGATGCAATCCGGCCGGCCGTTCAAGATGTGAAGAACGTCCTGATGACGGAGCCTCTTCCCTACGCACAGTTCTGCGCCCTGCTCGAACGGGCGTCCATCATCCTCACCGACAGCGGAGGCGTCCAGGAGGAGGGCCCGTCCCTCGGCAAGCCGGTTCTCGTCATGAGGGAGACCACTGAGCGTCCGGAAGCCGTTGTTGCCGGGGCCGTCAAGCTCGTGGGCACCGACGAAGAGGTGATCGTGCGAGAGGTCTCGACACTCATCACGGATCAGGACGAGTACAGCCGCATGGCCAGGGCTCTCAATCCCTACGGTGACGGACGCGCTGCGGAGCGCACCGTGCGCGCCCTGGCTCGACACTTTGGGTTCGACGATCTCGTAGAGGAGTTCACCTACGAACCCCAGTTCGCTGCGTCAACCACCAGCTGATCCATATCAGATACTGCACGCCGAGCTCCCCGGGCCGTTCCACTGGGGTCCCGGGGAGCCTCGCTGAGGAGATTTCATGAGCAAGCCCTTCCAGCTGACGAGACGCGGGCGAGTCGAGTGGTTCGTCGGTCTGGCCGCCCTGCTGGCCGTGTCCGTCGGAACTGTCTTCGGTCTCACCGACGACACCCTGGTTGAGGGGGAAGGCTCTCCTCTGGCGCAGCAGTATGCAGCCGAGGCGAAGGAGGGCCCAGATGCTCGTGCTGGGGAAGCGGTATTCGATCGTCGATTCGGGCAGACCGGAAAGATGTCCACCTTGGTCCTCTACGACAACACCGGTGAGACGTCCGACGACGCTGAAATGTATGCCGTGGCAACGGCCAATCTGGCGACGCACTTCGGTGAAGCAGAGATCCAGCCGGTGGCTGACTATGCAGCGAACACGATGGAGTCATTCGACGCCGTCATCTACATCGGGACCGACTTCGCGGCCTCCCCTCCTCGAGGTTTCCTCGACGATGTCCGTGAAGGCGGGATACCGGTGATGTGGGTCGACCAGAACATCGACGACCTCGCAGGGTGGGAGGCTGGCAGTTCGGCCGCGTTCGTCGATCAGTACGGTTGGGACCCGCACAAGTCCCTCACGGTGGACAGCGGTCTGGTGAGGACAGTCGTGTACAAGGACCGTGAGGTGTCCCGCACAGCCGAGGGCGTTGCGGAACTCGCGGCCCCGGTCATCGAGGCTGACGAGGCCGTGGAGGTTCTCGCGACCTCCCAGTGCCGGAACGACGACGGAGCGACGCAGTGCAGTCCGGAGCAGCGTGTGCCGTCCAGTGAAGCCCCGTGGGCGATTCGCTCCGGAAACCTCACCTATGTCGCGGAGATTCCTCTGGACTACATCGACGTGAACGATGTCTACCTCATCTACTCCGACTTGTTCTACGACCTTCTGGCCCCGGAGACGCCTGAAGTGAAGCAGGCCGCAGTGCGGCTCGAGGATGTCGGCCCGGAGGCGGACCCGCAGGACCTCCGTGCCGTGGCCGATTATCTGCACGGGGTCGGCGTGCCTTTCCAGGTTGCAGTGATGCCGATCCACGTCGCACGAACGCCGGATGGAGACGACTGGTACGGGCTGAGCCTGCTGGATCGTCCTGAGGTGGTGGACGCCCTCAAATACATGCAGGAGCGGGGAGGGACGTTGATTCAGCACGGAACGACCCATCAGTTCGGGGCGGCCGACAACCCTTACAGCGGGCGCACCGGCGAGGACTACGAGTTCTATCGATACGGCTGCAGCACGACGGCACAAGAACCGTATGAATTCGGCAAGTGCAAGAACGACTCCTACATCCGCCAGATCGGACCCGTGGCCGAGGACAGCGTGGAGCAGCATGTCGCCCGGATTGAGCAGGGTCGTCAGGTCATGAAGGATGCTGGTCTGGGTGAACCGGTGATCTTCGAAACTCCGCACTACGCCGCCTCAGTCAACGCATACGCCGCCATATCCGAGGTCTACGATGCCCGCTACGAGCAGTCGGACTACTTCGCGGGCATACTGTCGCAGAAGCCCAGCGAGCCCGGGAAGGCCTACAGCCAGCATTTCCCCTACACCGTCCATGACATCTACGGGGCCAAGGTCTACCCCGAGAACTTGGGGAACATCACCGAGACCGAGCAGAACAACCACGCCGTCCGTGATCCGAAGTTCCTCGTCTCCCGTGCCGAAGCGAACCTGGTGGTGCGCGAGTCAACGGCCAGCTTCTTCTTCCACCCCTATCTCGATCTGGAGTACTTGAAGAAGACGGTGCAGGGCCTCAAGGACCTCGGATTCGAGTTCGTGCAGGTGTCCGAACTCAAGTGAGCCAGCTCAAGGCGTCGTTGGATCGCCGGTAGGCTGGGCGCGACCCGCCCGCCCTGTCGAAAGGCCGCCCGTGACCACCCCCCAGCTCGCCTTCTACGTCGACCACACGCTGCTCAAGCCGGAGGCGTCCCGCGAGCAGATTGCCACCCTGTGCGCGGAGGCGAGGCAGTACGGCTTCGCCTCGGTGTGCACCAACCCGCTGTGGACGCCGTTCGTGCGGGAGCAGCTCGCGGGCAGCGACGTGCTGACCTGCGCCGTGGTCGGCTTCCCGCTGGGCGCGTCCGCAACGGAGGTCAAGGCCTTCGAGACCGCGACGGCCGTGGCCGCCGGGGCCGACGAGATCGACGTGGTCATCGACATCGCCGCCGCCCGCGCCGGCGAGCGCGAACGGGTCGAGGCCGATGTGCGCGCGGTCGCCGAGGCCGCCCACCAGGGCGGGGCCCGGCTCAAGGTGATCATCGAGACGTGCCTGCTGACCGACGAGCAGAAGGTCCTCGCCTGCGAGGCCGCCGTGGCCGCCGGCGCGGACTACGTGAAGACCTCCACGGGCTTCTCGACCGCCGGGGCCACCGTGGCGGACGTCCGGCTGATGCGCGCCACCGTGGGCCCGGACATCGGGGTCAAGGCCTCCGGGGGGATTCGCACCCGCGAGGATGCCCTGGCGATGATCGAGGCCGGCGCCTCCCGGATCGGCGCCAGCAGCGGTCCCGCCCTCCTCGGCTGAGTGCACCGCCCACTGGTCGACGGAGCGCGCCCGGTCCTCCCCGGCGGAGCGCTCCAGGCGCCGCCCGGCCGCAGCGACCGGGCTTTATCGCGTCCTCATCGGGGCCCGCCGCGCCCTCCGCCGCGGGCCGCGCCCGAGCGACTAGACTGGCCCCGAACGCCCCGCGGCCGCCGTGGCCGGCCGCTCCCATCGTCAGAAGGATTGGATCCATGGCCAACCGAGCCCAGTCGTCCACCAGCACCGCGGCGGACGCGACGCCCAGCGGCCGCAGCGGCGGCGCCACCGTCCGCTCCCACTCGGGCCAGGGACGCACGGTCAACAACCTGATCTTCCTCGTCCTGTGCATGGCGATCATGATCGGCAGCTTCATCGCCTTCGCCAGCTACCCGAACAGCCCGCTGATCTGGTTCATCGGCCTGGGCCTATACGCCCTGGCGCTGCTGATCCCCGTGAGCCTCCTCCAGAACAGCACCGCGAAGAAGGCCGAGGGCGGGCGCACCATCCTCATGCACGTCCCGCCGAGCACGGAGGTCGCCGGCGAGCCGACCACCGCGGCGGCCTTCCCGGACCCGCCCCGCAACATCGGCACCCGGGACGCCGAGGTCCGCGCCGAGCACAAGAACGACGCCCTGGGCAAGGCGACCCAGTAGCCCGCCCCGCACGACGACGCACGGCCCCCTCCCGCACCCGCAGGAGGGGGCCGTTGGCATTGCGGACGAGGCGGTCGCGCGGAGCATCTGGGCGTCGGTCGGTGCGACTAGACTGGCCGGGAATGCTTCGCGGCCGCCCGTGACCGGCCGCCTCCCACCGCCAGAAGGGTTAGATCCATGGCCAACAGAGCCCAGTCCTCCACCAGCGCCTCGGCGGACGCGTCGACCGGCCGCAGCGGCGACGCCACCGTGCGCTCGCACTCCGGCCAAGGACGCACGGTCAACAACCTCGTGTTCCTCGCGCTGTGCATGGCCATCATGATCGGCAGCTTCATCGCTTTCGCCAGCTACCCCAACAGCCCGCTGATCTGGATCCTCGGCCTGGGTCTCTACGCCCTGGCCCTGCTCATCCCGGTGGGTATCCTGCAGAACAGCACCGCCAAGAAGGCCTTCGGCGGCCGCACGGTCCTCATGGACGTCCCCTCCTCGACCGAGGTCCCCGCCATGGGCCAGGGCCGCACCGCCGCCGCGTTCGACGACGGCCCCCGCGACGCCCGCGAGCGCGACGCCAGGACCGCGGCCGTCCACCACGGCGACAAGTACGGCAAGAACGTCGAGTAGGGCCGCGCCGGGTCCGACGACGACCTGACGACCGCTCGCACCGCAAAGGTCCCCTCCCACTGCGGGAGGGGACCTTTTCCGTGCCCGGTGGACCGGACGGCGGCCGCCGCGCCGACGGATCAGGCCGTGGCCGGCTCCTTCGCGAAGACCGCCTCGACCACGCCGCGGGCCCAGGCGAGCACCGCGCCGTCCACGAGGTCCTTGCCGCCGATCCGCTCGGTCTTGGGCTTGGGGATGAGCACCTGGAAGGTGTCGGTGCCGGGCACCGCCTTGACCTGCGCGCCCGGGTAGAGGCGGGTGAGCCGCATCTGCCGGGACTCGGGGAGGTCGGCCGGGGCGAAGCGGACCATGTTGCCCTGCGCCGCGACGTCGGTGAGACCGGCGGCGCGGGCGGTCACCCGGAAGCGGGCGACCTCGAGCAGGTTCTGCACGGGCTCGGGCACCTCGCCGTAGCGGTCCACGAGCTCGTCGGCGACCTCCTGGATCGCCTCCTCCGTGGCGGCATTGGCGAGGTTGCGGTAGGCCTCCAGGCGCAGCCGCTCCCCCGGGACGTAGTCGTGCGGCAGGTAGGCGTTGACCGGCAGCTCGATCTTCATCTCGGTGGGCCGCTCGTCCTCCTCGCCGCGGTACTCGGCGACGGCCTCGCCCACGAGGCGCAGGTACATGTCGAAGCCCACCCCGGCGATGTGCCCGGACTGCTCCCCGCCCAGCAGGTTGCCGGCGCCGCGGATCTCGAGGTCCTTGACGGCCAGTTGCATGCCGGCGCCGAGCTCGTTGTGGGCGGCGACGGCCTTGAGCCGCTCCAGCGCCGTCTCGGAGAGCGGCTTCTCGGCCTGGTAGAGGAAGTAGGCGTAGGCCCGTTCCCGGCCGCGGCCCACGCGCCCGCGCAGCTGGTGGAGCTGCGAGAGACCGTAGCGGTCCGCGCCGTCGACGATCAGGGTGTTGGCGTTGGCGATGTCCAGGCCGGTCTCCACGATGGTGGTGCACACCAGGACGTCGAACTTCTTCTCCCAGAAGTCCACGATGATCTGCTCGAGCCTGGACTCGGACATCTGCCCGTGCGCCACGGCGATCCGCGCCTCGGGCACGAGCTCGGCGATCTCCTTTGCCTTGCGCTCGATCGAGGACACCCGGTTGTGGATGTAGAAGACCTGGCCCTCGCGCATGAGCTCGCGGCGGACGGCGGCGGAGACCTGCTTGTCGGTGTAGGCGCCCACGTAGGTGAGCACGGGGTGACGCTCCTCCGGTGGGGTGGCCAGGGTGGAGGTCTCGCGGATGCCGGTCAGCGACATCTCCAGGGTGCGCGGGATCGGGGTCGCGGACATCGCCAGCACGTCCACGTTGGTCCGCATCGCCTTGAGCTTCTCCTTGTGCTCCACGCCGAAGCGCTGCTCCTCGTCGATGACCACGAGGCCGAGGTCCTTGAACTGCACCTCCTTGGACAGCAGCCGGTGGGTGCCGATCACCACGTCCACGGACCCGTCCTTCAGCCCGGCGAGCGTCTCCTTGGTCTCCTTGGCGGTCTGGAACCGGGAGAGCGCGGCCAGGCGCACCGGGAAGCCGGAGAAGCGCTCGGTGAACGTCTCGGCGTGCTGCTGGGCCAGCAGCGTGGTGGGCACGAGCACGGCGACCTGCTTGCCGTCCTGCACGGCCTTGAACGCCGCGCGCACCGCCACCTCGGTCTTGCCGTAGCCCACGTCCCCGGAGATCAGCCGGTCCATGGGGACCTCCCGCTCCATGTCCGCCTTGACCTCGTCGATGGTGGTCAGCTGGTCCGGCGTCTCGATGTAGGGGAACGCCTCCTCGAGCTCGCGCTGCCACGGGGTGTCCTCCGCGAAGGCGTGCCCGCGGGAGGCCATCCGCGCCGAGTACAGGCGGATCAGCTCGTTGGCGATGTCCCGGACAGCCTTCTTGGCGGCGCGCTTGGTCTTGTTCCAGTCCGTCCCGCCCATCTTGGACAGGGTGGGGGTCTCGCCGCCCACGTAGTTGGTGACCTGGTCCAGCTGGTCGGTGGGCACGAACAGGCGGTCCCGCGGGCCGTTGCGCTTGGACGGCGCGTACTCGAGCACCAGGTACTCGCGCACGGGCTTGGGCTGGCCGGGCTTGATCATCGCCCCGGCGATGGGCCGCTGGATGAGCTCCACGAACTGGCCGATGCCGTGTTGCTCGTGCACCACGAAGTCGCCCTGGCTCAGCGCCAGGGGGTCCACGGCGTTGCGCTTGCGCCGCACCGGGAGCTTGCGCATGTCCTTGGTGGTGTACGGGCTCGCCTTGCCTAGCAGGTCCGCCTCGGTGAGCAGCACGATCCGCGGCCCGTCCAGGGCGAAGCCCTTGCCGGCCACGGCGGTGGTGAGCTCCACGATCCCGGGCTGCGGCTGCTCGGCGAGGGTCTCGCGGCGGGCGGCGGGGATCCCGGCCTCGTGCAGCAGCTCCGCGATCCGGGTCAGCGGGCCGGGTCCTTCCGTGACGGCGACGACGCGCCAGCCGTCCGCCACCCGCCCCTGCAGGAACTCGAGCATCGCCTCGACGTCCCCGTGGAAGCCCAGCGGGTCCCGGGCGGCCACGGTGAGGGTGTCCGCGTCCGAGTCGATGAGGGCGATGTCCTCCGCGGCGGTGTCCGCGTCCACGTCCTGACCGGCCACCGCGTTGACGTTGAGCGCGGTGACGGCCCACCAGCCGAGACCGGTCCCCAGCGCGGTGGCCCGGGCCTCGGCGAGGGTCTGGAAGGACCCGGAGGCCAGGGTGCGGCCCTCGCCGTCGTCGTTCCGGACGACGTGCTCGGCGGAGGTGATGTCGATGGGCGCGGACTGCCCGTCCGAGGCGGAGTCCCACGCGGCGAGGAGGAACTCCTCGTTGGTGGCCACGAGGTCGTGGGCACGGGTGCGGACCTTCTCCGGCTCCATGACCACCACGAGCGAGCCGGGCGGGAGCAGGGAGAGCACGGGCACCAGGCCGTCCACCAGCAGCGGCGCGAGGGACTCCATGCCCTCCACGTAGATGCCGCCGGCGATCCGCTCCAGCATCGACTCCGCGCCGGGCAGGGAGTCCTTGAGCTTCGCGGCCCGGGACATCACGGACGGGGTGATGAGCACCTCGCGGCACGGCGGGGCCACGAGCCGCTCCGGGTGGTCACCGGTGGTCAAGGTGCGCTGGTCGGCCACGGCGAACCAGCGCAGCTCGTCGACCTCGTCCCCGAAGAACTCGATGCGCACCGGGTGGTCCTCGACCGGCGAGAACACGTCGATGATCCCGCCGCGCACGGCGAACTCACCCCGCCGGGTGACCATGTCCACCCGGGCGTAGGCGGCCTCGGCGAGCGAGGTCACGGCGGCGTCGAAGTCGAGCTCCTCGCCCCGGGCGAAGCGCACCGGGGCCATGTCCCCCAGGCCTTCGACGACGGGCTGGAGCACGGAGCGGACCGGGGCCGTGACCACGCGCAGCGGGCGCTCGGCGTCCTTGCCGGCCAGCCGGCGCAGCACGTCCAGGCGGCGGCCCACAGTGTCGGAGCGGGGCGAGAGCCGTTCGTGCGGCAGGGTCTCCCACGCCGGGAACTCCGCGACCTCCTCAACCGGCAGGTACGCACCCAGGGCTGCTGCGAGGTCCTCGGACTCGCGGCCGGTCGCGGTCACGGCCAGGAGCACCGGAGCGCGGGAGTCCGCCGGTGCGGGGGCGTCGTCGAGGGCGCCGCGCAGCTGGGCCGTGAGCACCGCGCGCATCCCGTCCGGGGCGCTGATCACGGTCTCGGCGCTGCGCTCCCCCGGCGGCAGGCCGGCCTGGATGCGGAGATTGGCGAAGGAACGCTCCGCCCCGAGGGCGGCGAGCAGTCCGGACAAGGTCATGGGTGAGCAGTCTCCTGGGACGCTGAGTGGGGTGCTGGTGGAGCACAGAGGCTGTCGGAGCCAACGTTCGCGGGTCCCAGCTTACTCCCGGCCACCGACAGGGCCCCGTCCGGACCCCACCGTCCCGCCCACAGCCCGGGCCGCGGGCGCCCGCCTACCATGGGAGCACGCAACCGCCGCTGCCGATCCGCCGCTACCGAGGAGTCCTCCATGGCCGTCACCGCCTCCACCACCGTCCCCGCTCCCCTCGACCAGGTCGTGGTGACCTTCACAGACGAGGAGTTCATCCGGCACGTGACCCACCGCGCCGGGGCCACCCTGGACTCGGTGGAGGTCGCCGGAGACGTCGAGGCACAGTTCGCCGTGACCACGGTGCGGACCATGGCCGCGGACCGGCTGCCGGAGATGGCCCGGAAGTTCGTGGGCTCCTCGGTGCAGCTCACCCAGGTGGACACCTACCACACCCCGGACGCGGACGGGATCCGGATCGTGCGCACCGAGATCTCCGTGGGCGCCCTGCCGGTCTCGGGCTCCGCCACCCAGACCCTCACCCCGCAGGGCGGGTCCACCGACGTGCACGTGCACTGCGTGGTCAAGGCCAACATCCCGTTCGTCGGCAAGATGGTCGCCGAAGCCGCCGAGCCGTTCATCGGCAAGGCCCTGTCCCTGCAGTCCCAGGAGGCCGAGGCCTGGCTCGCGAACCGCTGAGTCCAGCCGGTGGGTCGGCTGCCCGAAAAGCAGCCACATGCTTGTCGTATTCGCGGACTTGGCACCGTAGCTCGTCAGGCGAGACGTGACTTGTGACGCATTGAGCAGGAGGCTCCTGTGCCTGTCCCCCCATCGAGACCGCCTCACCCCTGTGGGATGACGGTACGGCTCACCCGGCTGAAGATAATGCTCGGGGTTGTAATCCTGGTGTGCTCCGGATGCACCATCGATCTGGGAGACAGCAGTCCTGCCCCAGAGAGCGATGTGCGCACAGGGTTCGTGCGAGCAGAAGGCCGGGGCTTGGTAGTCGATGGACAGCCCACGCGTCTCAAGGCCGTCAACTTCACCAACGAGTACGAACTGGACATCGTGCCCAACGAGCTGCTGACATCCGGCCACCATTCCGAACGTGACTACGAGCGCGTGAAGGACCTGGGGTTCGACAGCATCCGTTTCGCGTTCAAGGGTGACTGGTACATGGAGGACCCGGATTCGTTCTGGGCGTGGCTGGACCAGAACGTGGAGTGGGCCCGGCAGCACGGTGTCCGGCTGATCCTCGACCTCCACATTCCCATCGGCGGCTATTGGCTGGGGTCCAGCACCGGCGCCGCCGACTTCGACATGTGGACCGACGACGAACTCCGACAGCAGAACATCGATCTTTGGGCGAGCATCGCGAAGCGCTACCGCGAGGAGCCTGCCGTCGCGGCCTACGACCTGCTGAATGAGCCGGTGACGATTGATTCGAGCGGCGAGCAGTGGCGGAGTCTCGCACAGGACATCGCTGATGCGATCCGGTCGGTGGACCAGAACCACCTTCTGGTGGTCGGCGCCGTTTACGGTATGGACGGCGCGTTCGACCCGGAGGGAGCGAAACGTCATCTGCTCGTGGACGATGACAACGTCATGTACGACTTCCACTTCTACGACCCCTACCGGTACACGCACCAGTTCGCGTCGTGGGTGCCGACGCTCCGGGACGGCGGCCGCTATCCCGATCCCGATCACCTGGTCCCGACCACTCCGCCACGGGTGCTGAAGGGTAACCGCATCGGCACGCCATCCCTGCCGACTGGGACGACCAGCTGGACGGAGTTCGACAGCGGCAAGGTCACCCTCGACGAACGCGCCGCCACGGCAGCTTCTCCTCAGATCGTGGTGGAGGGCGGAATGAGCGGGACCGTTCACATCGACAGCATCAGAGTCACGGAGTACGACCCCTCTGGGGTCGAAATCCGCGAGGTCCTCCAAGATCAACTGACCGGGGACAGCACCACCACGTGGTTCCCATGGACGGGCCAAGACGGTGGATTATCGTCCGTGAAGCACACGAGGGAGTCCTCGGGGCATCATGACGACGCCAGCCTGTCGATCAGTGGAACGGTGACGTCCGGAGCTGGTTGGAGCAGCAGCGAGAATCTGTTCACGGTGGTGCCCGGCAATCAATATCGCATTCAGGGATACATGCGCGGTGACGAGGTGACCGGGCTCGAGGGTAGAACTCCCCGGGTGGGACTCCAGTTGGAGCTCTACGGTGAACAACCCGACGCGCCGGGAGACGGCTTCATGGCGCGCGACATCGAGTATGTCGACCAGATCATGGCGGAGAATCTCCGGTTCGGCGCCGAGCACAAGGTTCCGATGTCGGTGCTCGAGTTCGGTGCGGTCCGGCATGTCTTCGAGATCGACGGCAAAGGCGGCGATCAGTGGGTCAGCGACGTGCTGACCCTGTTGCGGAAGTACGACCTCAGCTTCGCCTATTGGGAGTACCACGGCCCGGAAATGGGCATCTACCTGGACCTGGACGGCGAAGAAGGTGAACCGAACGACGCACTACAGGAGACCCTGCGGCGCGAACTGCTCACGGACGATGACTGATGCCCGCCAAACAGCGCCTCGGACGAACACGGACGCACGATCCGAAGCAGAGGTCCGTGGCAGCCAGCGCCTCCTGTCCCGGCGTTGATCTCGGCACGACCGCGGAACGCGTCCGGCACAACGCGGACGCGCGCTACTGGGACGCCGCGCTCCAGTGCACCGTCCGGACGAGCAGGAGCGTCATGGTCAGCACCTTCACCGTGATCCGCGCCATTGCCGCGACCTCGCCCCAGGGACCGTCGAAGAGTCCGGGGCGGACGGCGCCCACCAGGACGTAGCCCACGGCGACGAGCACGAAGGGCACCACGGTGGCCAGCAGCGCCCAGGACTCGGTGCGCACGCGAGCTCCGCTCCGGCGGTGCAGGTAGACCAGCCCACCCACGAGCAGGAGTCCGGACACCGCCCAGAACAGCAGGCCGCCGAGCTCCTGGGCGGTGGTCGCGCTCAGGGAAGGCAGCAGCCGGTCCAGGGCGAGGCGGGCGCCCACCCGCTCGTGGATCCGGAAGAGGTCGTCGGCGATCAGCAGCAGGAAGATGCAGCCCCACGCGGCGAGCACCCGGTGCGCCGAGTCGCGTAGGCCCAGGCGAAGAAGGAGGACGGCGGCGGCGCCGAGCTGGAGCAGCCCGAAGAGCTCCATCAGGGAGCCGTCGATCCCGCCGTTCCAGAGGGCGCTCGAGCGGAAGAGAGAAAACGAGCCGCCATTCGGATCCAGGACGAACCCGCTGCGGTGGAGGACGTGCGCGGTCAGCAGCAGGGCGTTGACCACCATGACCGCCCCGGCGATCCGCACGGGCCGGGACGCTGCGGCCTCACGCGTCCACAGCACCCGGGCGGGAATCACCGCGCGTGGAACTTCTGCTGCGCCTCGAGGAGTCCGTTCTCGACGAGGTGCTCCACCGCGTCGGCGGCGTCGTCGAGCAGGAAGGGCAGCTCCTTGCCCTCGGTGGAGGAAAACGGCTTGAGCACGTAGGAGGCCGCGTCCATCCGGCCCGGCGGGCGGCCCACGCCCACGCGCACCCGGTAGTAGTCCTTGGTGGACAGGGCCTTGGACATGTCCCGCAGGCCGTTGTGCCCGCCCTCTCCCCCGCCGATCTTCAGTTTGAGGGCGGCGAAGGGGATGTCGATCTCGTCGTGCACGGCAATGACCCGCTCGGCGGGGATGCCGTAGAACTTGGCGAGGCCGGCCACGGGCCCGCCGGAGGTGTTCATGTAGGTCATGGGCTTGGCCAGCACCACCCGCGGGCCGCCCGGGCGCAGCCGGGACTCCAGGACCTGGGCCCGGGTCTTGTGCACCTTGAAGGTGCCGCCGAGCCGGGAGGCGAGCTCGTCGAGGACCATCTGCCCCACGTTGTGCCGGGTCCGGGCGTACTCGGGCCCGGGGTTGCCCAGTCCCACGACCAGCCATGCGTCGGACATCGGTGCCTCCATCGAAGTGGTGAAGAGTGCGGTCATGCGAAGTGCGGGGCGGCTCGCAAGCCGCCCCGCACTTCGAGGATCACGTGGATCGGGTGAGCGGTGAGGCTCAGGCCTCGTTCTCGGCGACGACGTCGCCCTCGGGGGCCTCGGTCTCGCCCTCGGTGTCGCCGAGGTCCTGGGCCTGGGGCTCGGAGACGTTGATGACCAGCAGCTCCGGGTCGGAGACCATGGCCACGCCCTCGGGCAGGCGCACGTCGGCGGCGTAGACGTGGTCGCCCACGCCGTGGCCGTCGAGGTTGATGGTGACGGAGTCGGGCACGTTCAGGGCGTCGGCCTCGACGGTGAGGGTGTTCTCCTCGACGTTGTGCACGGCGGTCGGGTCGACCTCACCGATGACGTGGACGGGGATCTCGACCTCGACCTTCTCGCCGCGGCGCACGGCGAGCAGGTCGATGTGCAGGATCTCCGGGCGAGTGGCGTGGCGCTGGATGTCCTTGACCATGACCAGCTGTGTGCTGCCCTCGACGTCGAGCTCGAGCACGGCGTTGGAGTGACGCACGGCGAGCATGGTCTCGTGGCCGGGGATGATCACGTGCTGCGGCTCGGCGCCGTGGCCGTAGACGACCGCGGGGATCTGGTCGTTGTTGCGGATGCGGCGGGCGTAGCCCTTGCCGAAGTCGCTGCGCGTGGTGGCCGGGATGCGGATGGTGTCAGCCATGGGAACTCCTCGAAGTCGGGTCTGTCGTCTGAATGGCCAGGCGATACCGGCCGCAGACCCTCCCCCGTCGTCTGGACTCCGGGCGACGCGCCTCGCGGGGCGCCGCACCGGTGGGGGCGGGAACGTTCAACCAGCCGTCGTCGATCACGGGACCCGTAGGGATCCCCTCGCCTTGGCAACCGCACAAGGCTAGCACGACCCACGAAACCCGACGGGCCCGGACGGATGTCCCGGGCCCTCGCGACGGGTCGGCTCAGGCGACCGCACCCCGCCGGACCGCCTTGGCCGCCAGGAGGTAGGCCAGGATCCACGGCTCGACGACGTACCGGTGGCCCAGCCGCTTTGGCTGCGTCACGAGCCGGTACGCCCACTCCAGCCCGATCGGCCCGAGCCAGCGCGGCGGCGGCTTCTGGATGCCGGCGTACTCGTCGATCCCGCCGCCGACGGCCGCGTAGATCGCCGTGGGCAGCTCCTCCCAGCGCCGGCTCAGGAACTCCTCCTGCAGCGGCATGCCCAGGCCCACGATCACGAAATCCGGCCGGAACTCCTGGAGGGACCGGACGATGTGGTCCTCGAGCACGGGGTTCCATCCCTCCCCCGGCCAGCCCTCGATCCGCCCGGCGGACGCGTCCCGCCGGAGCAGGTCCACCGTGCGGGCGTTGCCGGCGGAGGTCGCGCCGACGACGGCGACACGCCGCACCGGGGTGCGACCCATCAGGCCGGGCAGCCAGTCCAGGGTGCCGAGGCGGTGCCGCTTGGCGCTGAGGTCGCGCCCGGACCGCCACTTGGCCAGCTTCAGGACGGGAAAGCCGTCCGTCAGCACCACGTCCGCCTTCTCGTAGAAGGCCCGGAACGTCGGATTGACCTCCCATGTGTAGAGACTGTGCAGATTGTGGGCCAGGACGGCGGCCTTGCGCCGCTCCTGCCACGTGGCCGAGATCCACCGGTGCAGCTCCTCGGCGTCCATCGGCGTCACGCGGACACCGCTGACCGGGATCTCGATCGGGTCCGTGCTGCGGTCACGGGACTGGTGCTTCAACATGCGAACTCCCCCTGTGCTGCGCCTCTGCGGCGCCTGGCTCCCCCGCCGGGACCCGGGAACCGGGCCGGCCTCTCGAACAGGAAGTGCCGTCCGTGGTGCGGCGGGATCCCCCCGGATACCGCCGGCGGACCGGCACCCCTGCAGCGCACGTCTCGCGACCACCAGCCCTGGGGACCGGCGAACATGCGCTTGCATTTACGCTAGCAAAGAGAGCGGAGCATCAGCCCCTCAGGACTGTCCCCTGTTAAGCACCTGTTTACATCGATGTGCACTTGTAAAGTCATCGATGGGGGCCGGAACCACGCCGGGGGGCGTAGGAGGAGTGTTCCGGCCCCCGCACACTCGGGGGGAGTGACCAACGTGCTCAAGAAGAACATGTCCGTGCGACCTGCCGCCTGGCGGGAGACCCACATCAGGAGTCTGCGCCAGGTGGACGCGGCGGCACTGGCCGCCACGCTCGTGCTGACGCAGCTGCTGCGGTTCGGCCTCGACCAGGAGGCCCTGGAGCTCGGCCGGCTCACCGTGCCCTACTGGCTGGTGGGCGCCGTGCTCGGCGCCGCCTGGTGGGGCTGGCTGGAACTGCGGGGCGCCCGCGACGTGCGCCTGATCGGCTACGCCGTGGAGGAGAACCGCCAGGTGGTCTCCGCCACGCTGGTGCTCTTCGGCGCCCTGGCGATCCTGTCCTACGTGCTGAACGTGCCGATGGCCCGCAGCTACGTGGTGATCGCCCTGCCGCTGGGCACGCTCCTGCTGCTGGCGGGTCGCGGCCTGGTGCGGCGGGGGCTGACCCGCCGCCGGCTGGCCGGCGAGGCGATGTCCCGGACCCTGGTGGTCGGGCGCGTGCCGGGGGTCGTGGAGATGCTCAAGTCCCTGCAGCAGAACCCCGCCGCGGGCTTCGATCCGGTGGCGGTCTACGCGCCGTCGTCGTCCCGGGTCCTGCCGCACCACCTGGCCCGGGTGCCGATGCCTCAGAACATGCTGCCGGCCGGGGAGGCGCCCAGCGTGGAGGGGATCGTGGCCGCGTGCCGCGCCCACCGGATCGAGACCTTGGTGATGGCCGCGTCCGCGCCGCTGAGCTCGGAGGAGGTCCGGCACCTGTCCTGGTACCTGGCCGACGAGCGCATCCGCCTGGTCCTGGACACCGGGCTCACCGACATCGCCGGCCCGCGCATCCACACCCAGCAGATGGCCGGCCTGCCACTGATCCACGTCTCCACCCCGCGGCTGAGCCGGTCCCGGCGGATGCTCAAGCGCTCGGTCGACGTCATCGGGGCGCTCACCGCGCTGGTGGCCCTGTCCCCCGTGATGCTCGTGCTCGCCGCGATCGTCAAGGCCCACGACGGCGGGCCCGTGCTCTTCGCCCAGGAGCGCACCGGCCTGGACGGGACGACCTTCAGGATGCTGAAGTTCCGCTCCATGTACTCCGACGCCGAGGAGCGCAAGGCCGAGCTCATGGCCGCCAACGACGCCAAGGGCGGAGTGCTGTTCTTCATGGCCAACGACCCCCGGGTCACCACCCCGGGGCGGTGGATGCGCAAGTACAGCCTCGACGAGCTCCCGCAGTTCCTCAACGTCCTCAAGGGCGAGATGTCGCTGGTGGGCCCGCGCCCGCCGCTGCCCTCGGAGGTCGCCCAGTACGAGGAGCACGTCCACCGCCGGCTGCGGGTCAAGCCCGGCATCACCGGGCTGTGGCAGGTCTCGGGCCGGGACGACCTGGACTGGGAGCAGGCCGTGCGCCTGGACCTCTACTACGTGGAGAACTGGTCCCCGGTCCAGGACTTCGTGATCCTGCTGCGCACCGTCAAGGCCGTGGTCGCCAAGGAAGGCGCCCACTGACGCGCTTTCCTCCGCCGGGCCGTCTCATCGGCCGGCTCGTCCGGTCGGCACCGCGCGATCACGCCGGGGAGAGCAGGTGCTGCAGTCCGTACATCACGGCGACCAGCGCGAGGAGCCCAGGCAAATAGGTGTCGTCCGCCCACGGAGCCTGCACCCCGGCCATCGTCGCCCCGGAGCTCATCACCGCCGCACCGGCCAACAGCCCAGCCACGGCGGGCAGGACCACCGTGCGCAGCGCGATGCGCCAGCCGCGCCGCACGCCGGTGGCCACGCTGAAGACGGCGTAGAGCACCGCGAAGAGTCCCAGCACCGCCGGTGCCGTCGGCACGCCGAGGCCCTCGAGCACGAATAGCGCGAGCACCAGTCCTACCGGCACGGCAACCACCGCCCACCACGGCGGGCCGCCGAAGAAGGCGCGAGAACCGGTGGCGGGACGGGACATAGAACACCTCGGGGAGTTCGACGACGGAACAGCGGCTACTCCACCGTAGCCACACCGGAGGCCCCTGCCCCACCGACGAAAGTCTGAGTTCGGGCACTGCCGGCGACCGGGACGGCCCCGCGCGCTGAGGTCATCGGCAGCGCCAGGGTGAACACGGTGCCCTCGCCCAGGGTGCTGTGGCAGGTCAGAGTGCCGCGGTGCTGCTCGATGATGGCCCTGCTTAAGGCGAGCCCGATGCCCAGGCCCGGGGTGGTGCTCATCCGGGCCGTGGCGCCGCGGTAGAACTTCTCGAACACCCGGCGGACGTCCTCCGGGGACATGCCGTGGCCGTGGTCGATCACCTGCACCTGGGCGGTGTCGCTCAGCTGGGTGCCCAGCACGAACACCGTTCTGTTCGCGGGCGAGTACTTGATGGCGTTGGAGATGAGGTTGTCCAGGACCTGGCGCATGCGCACGGGGTCGCAGTCGACCACCAGGGTGTCCGGCGCCCAGGCCTTCACGACGATCCCGGCCCGATCGGCGTGTGGCTGGGCGGCCTCGGTGGACTGCTCGAGCAGCGCCACGAGATCCGCGGGGACGATATGCAGATCGGCGGCGTCCCGGTGGGAGTTCAGGAGGTCGTCGACCAGGCTCAGCAGCTGGTCGGCGTTGCGCTCGATCACCTCCAGACCGGTCTGCGCGGAGCCGGGCAGCCGGTCGTCCATGGCCAGCAGCTCCGTGTAGCCGCGGATGGACGTCAGCGGAGTGCGCAGCTCGTGGGAGATGCCGGCCACGAACTCGTCCTTGGCCTGCAGGGCGTCCACGAGTTCGGTGACGTCGCTGAAGGACAGCACGGATCCCTCCGCCTGCCCGTGCTCGTCGCGCATGACGCGGGCGGTCACGGACAGCACCTGCTGAGCGGGGGGCTCCCCCACCCGCACCAGGTCCGCGGAGAAGGACTCCCCCGCCACCGCGCGGGCGATCGGCCGGGCCGTGGAGGACAAGGGGGCGCCTGCCCCGTCGTACAGCACCGGGATCGCCGAGGACGACGACGTGCGCACCAGGCGCTGCTGGGCGTGGGCGTGCAGGTGCCCGTTGTTGGTGAGCAGCGGCCGGCCGGCCTCGTCCAGAGCCAGGACCCCAACGTCCACCGAGTCCAGCACGGTGCTGAGCAGGCGCTCCCGGCGGGCGCCGGCAGCCAGCAGGTGGCGCAGCTGCGCATCCTTGGCCTCGGTGCTGTTGGTCAGGATCTGGGCCATGGTGCCGATGGCCAGCATCATCAACGGGATCAGCAAGGGACTGCCCAGGGCCGTGAGGGTGACCGGCCCGGGGCGCAGCAGCAGCGGCACCCACAGCATCGCCACGGTCAGCAGCGCCCCCAGCGGGGCGGCCGCCCGGGGCAGCTGCGCGGAGGCGACCAGCCAGAGCACCGGTAGCGCCGCCAGGAACGGCACGCCGAGCACCTGCGGGAACAGGCCCTCGAACAGGAGGCCGATCGGCACGAAGTCCAGCACCGGGATCACGAGGTAGGACCGGTAGGGCAGTCGGTCCCAGGGGATCAGGGCGCAGGCCAGCGTCAGGACGAGGGTCAGTCCGCCGGCCCACCGCACCAGGGGGTCGGCCAGCAGGGGTGCCTGGACGACCGCGAGGACCAGGATGAGCAGGAACGTGGTGACGGCCTGGGGCAGCTGGCTCACCACCACCCGCCCGCGCAGGGACAGCTCGTGGAACTGCCACGGGACCGGTGAGGGGTGGGCTGCGAGGGGGTCCACGGCGAGGCTCTTCCGACGGCGAGGGGCGCCACCCCGGGGGTAGGTGACCATCGCAAATGCTAGCGCGTCGGACCTGCCATGGGACCGCTCAGGCGGCCGGGATCAGCGCGCCGTCGGCCGCACCAGGGCTCTCGGGTTCGAGGAGCACCGCTCGGCCCACCTCGTGGTCGGCCACCACGGACACGAGATCCACCCCGTGGAAACCGATGATCCGTCCGTGGCTGATGTCCGCCTCGTGCTCGGTGTCCAGCAGGCAGGAGGGGACCAGCTCGACCAGGACCCGGTAGTCCGCCCACACGTAGGTGTGCCCGGGGACACGCCGGCCTTCGGTCATGGACTCCAGCACGGCCTCGAGACCGGGGTCGTGGCCGGAGGGCAGCTGGTAGGAGTACAGACGGGCCCACTCCACCGCCCCGGCGGGAGTGGTGGCGGTGAGGATGCTGAGGGTCACGGTCATCGTGGGATTCCTTCCGGGACGCTGCGTGGACCGGCGGAAGCACCTGCCCTCCCCCAGCCTCCGTGAGCTGAGTAACAGAGGCGTGTCCCGCACCTGCCAGCTTCCCGTGCCTTCGGCGCCCTGCGCGGGCGGTCGGACTGGAAACCCATGGATCAGTACTGGTGGGAAGGCGGGTGAACCCAGTGGAGCCGTCACAAAGAGCGCCGAACCGTCATAGTACTGATGGTCGCCGGGGTCCTCAGTGGGACGCGTGGAGTCCACCTGTCACACCACCGGGGGCATTCGGTTGCAGTGGTCAGCGGATGTTCGGGTATCCCACAAACCATCGATGACGTGCAGGAATGCGGGTGACTTACCGGTCACTAACCAGCGAGTGCCTTGAGGTGCGGGCCGTCCTGTGGACCCGCCCAGGTCACCCCGTTGAGGGAGAAAGAGGGCCCGGCAGAACATTGCCATATTGCCGTTTGCCCTAGTCGGACTCTTGATCCCCGCGCAAATCCCCTTCTACGGTGGTGTCACCCGGTTCTAAGGGAAGGCCTATCTCACAGGCCTGGACACATTCTCTTTCGCGCGCATGGCGGCTTCTTCGTCATGCCCTTTATAGGGGACACCATGAACGATCTGCACAAGACTCTCGCCGGTGCGGCCATCGCGGCCGCCCTCCTCGGAGGCTCACTGGGTACGCCTGCGTTCGCAGGCGGGGACTATGACCGCGAGTCTAAGGGTGATCACGAAGACAAATCCAGTAATGACCACGAGAAGGATGAGAAGGACGACGACGAGAAGGGCGACGACGAGTACGACGTCAAGAACTGGTTCCACGACGAGAACGAGAACGGCGACAAGGACGACGACGAGAAGTACCACCACGAGCACGTCTGGCAGTACGACGGCAAGCACTGGTTCCACGATGAGAACGAGAACGGCGACAAGGACGACGACGAGAAGTACCACCACGAGTACACCTGGGAGTACGACGACAAGGCCGACGACGACGAGGAAGAGGACGACGAGAAGACGGACGACAAGGCTGACGAGGACGAAGACGAGAAGACGGACGACAAGGCTGACGAGGACGAAGACGAGGACAAGGACAAGAAGGACCACCACGCTCACGCCTGGAAGCACTGAGACCAGGACGACGGGGGCAGCCAGGGCGTTCCCCTCATGAGACGCAGGAGCGCCCCACCCGTTGCGCGGGTGGGGCGCTCCTCCGTCACCGAGCTGGCGGATGCGGCCCTGGAGCCGGAGCCGGGTACTGCTCGGGCGGAGGCTCTGCTCCACCCCGTGCACGGCCTCATCGCGGTCGCCCAGTGCCTACTGTGGGAGGTGAGGACGAGGGAAAGGGATGACGGATGAGCGACTACCCGCACTTGCAGACCACCGTGCTGGACGCGACGGACGTCCGGGGGCTGGCGGAGTTCTATCGGAAATTGCTGGGCTTGCAGTACCGGCCCGGGGACGAGCCGCCGGCGGACGGTTCCGCAAACGACCACGACTGGCTGGTCCTCACGAACGCGGACGGTGCACGGCAGCTGGCGTTCCAGGCCGTCCCCGCCCTGCCCCGGGTGACGTGGCCCGACGCCTCGGGCGTCGCGCAGCAGCTGCACCTGGACCTGACCGTTCAGGACTCGGAAGCGCTTGAGCTCCAGCGGGAACGGGCCCTCGAGTTGGGCGCCGAGCAGCTGCTCGATCGCGCCGACGACCCGGACGAACCGCTGTACGTGTTCGCCGATCCCGCCGGGCACCCGTTCTGCATCTTCGTCGCGTAGGCGCGGACAGAACTCCACCGCAGAGCCGGGCCGGGCCGCTGCCGCTCTGACTGGCAGGCTGTGCCGTCAGAGGCCGGGACGAGGAGCGTTCCTGGCGAGAGTGATCGCGGCGGCGGCCGCGTGGACCTCGTCGCGGTCCACGAACGGCACCCGGCTCCCTCGCGGGCCGATCTCCATCCACTGCTCGTGCCCCCTGCCGTTGAGCACCACCGTGCCGTCCGGTCCGGCCGTCTCGAGGGCGAAGCGGATGGCCTCCCGCCGGGTCGGCAGCTCGTAAACCTCGGGCACGGGCAGACCCGCGGACCGCCGCGCCTCCACCGCGAGGCGGACGCCCCGCATCACCGCGGCGCGGATGGCGGCCGGGTCCTCGGTCCGGGGGTTGTCGTCCGTCACCAGGACCACGTCGGCGCCGGACTCCACGGCCGCGACTCCGGCGGGTTACCGCTTCGTGGGGTCGCGGTCCCCGCCGGAGCTCGCGGTGACCACGAGCCGCCCGCGCGTGCGCGCCCGCAGTGCGGCCGCGGAGGACGCGAGCGCGTCCGGGGTGTGGGCGAAGTCGACGACGACCGTCGGCCACCCCGGGCCGAGGTCCACGTGTTCCATCCGGCCGGGAACGCTCACCGGCCCGTCGAGAGCGGCAGTCACCTCGGAGGGCGAGACTCCGAGCTCGAGCAGCATCAGTGCGGCCACCGCGGTGTCGGTCCGGTTGTGCTCGCCGGGCAGCGGCGTCCGTAGCGCGAGACTGCCGGCCGGGCCCTGGAGGAGGAACGCGTCCTCGCCCCGCTCCCCCGCGATGTGCCACTGCGCGTCCACCCCGGGATCGTTGGCCAGGCTCACCACGGGCACCCCGCGGCAGCCGGCCAGGTCGCGGAGACGGCGGCCGGCGTCGTCGTCGACGACCACCACCGCGCGGGACGTGAACTCGGGGCTGAAGAGACGTGCTTTGGCGGCGAAGTAGGACGCCATGTCCCCGTGGTAGTCGAGGTGCTCGTGGGTGAGGTTGGTGAAGGCGACCACGCTGTAGTGGATGCCGTCCACCCGGTGCTGGTCCAGGGCGTGGCTGCTGACCTCCATGACGCAGGCGTCGTTGCCCGCGTCCCGCATCTGCGCCAGCAGCTCCTGCAGCAGCGGGGCGGCGGGAGTGGTGACCGTGCTGGGCCGGCGCCGGTCGCACACCACGGTCTCCGGGGAGCTCAGCAGCCCGGGTCGGCGGCCCAGGCGGGTCAGGGCCGTCTCGAGGAGATAGGCGGTGGTGGTCTTCCCATTGGTGCCGGTGATCCCCAGCATCGTCAGGCCCGCGGCCGGGTGGCCCTGCAACCGGGCCGCCACCGGGCCCAGCAGGGCGCGCGGATCGTCGACGACGACCACCGGCACCTTCCGCGACCGCCCCAGAAGCTGCATCCCCCGGCGGTCGGTGAGCACCGCGACCGCACCGGCCTCGATCGCCGCCGCGGCGTGCCGGACGCCGTGCCCGCGGCCGCCCTGCCGCGCCACGAAGAGGTCGCCCGGGCCTGCCTCGCGGTGGTCCTCCACCACCCGGCGCACCACCGGGTCGTCGAGCACGTCACCTGTGGCGATCGTCCCCCCGATGTCCTGCACCAGGTCGGCAAGGAGCAGTGCTACGGACGACGACGGCCCGCCCCGCGCCCGCTCAGGAGAATTCACCGTTCCAGCGTATCCGCGCCCGGGAAGTCATCAGTACACGTATGAATTCACGCAGTCCTACTCCGGCCGGCAGGGCGGTGCGTGTGGCCCTTGACACACTCCGGAAACACCGCCTGGACAATGGTCTACACCGAATCACTCTCCGCATAGGAACAAGGGGCTGGCAATAGACTTTTGTCCGGTCCGATGGGGACCATGTGGGGACAAGAAACGGCCCCCACTAGGGCCGTTGCCCCGATACGCTCGGAGGACCCGAAGATCCGTACCCCTCGACGGACAAGAGAGAATCCGATGCGCACCTCCCCCCTTGCCACTGACGTCCAGCACTACCTCGAGTCCTGCTCCCCCGCTGGACTCACCCTCCTGGAGCTCGACATCGTCGAGGACGTCGCCGAGCTCACCCTGGCCTTCACCCCCGAGGCCCTCGACCGCGTGCTGCGCACCCAGCTGCGCGCCGCCGGCACCCCGAGCGACTGGGACTGCCCGAAGGCATCCATGGAGGTCGGCACCCCCACCTGGGCCTACGCCCTGGAACTGGCCGACCTCTTCAACGACCACTACTTCGGCCACGTGGTCCTCGAGCGGCACGAGGCCGCCCTGGGCGAGATCCTCGCCGCCCACGGCCACGAGGGCACGCCCGTGGTGATCCGCCCGGCCTACGCCCCCAGCTGCCTGGCCCTGAACCTCCGCCGCCTCAAGGCCGAACACCTTCGCACCGCCGGCCACACCGCACTGGAGGCCCGTGCCGCCTGAGCGGTCGGCACCACAACGCCATCGTCCCCCGAGTGGGGGACAGAAATTGGCACCGTCACTGTCGGGTCGACTTCCCCGCCCGACGACGTGATCCCCGTCACCACTAGGCACGACATCGTCCCGCGAGTTCTCGGCACAGGCGAGTGCAGACGCAAACATCCTTCGTCATAGAGCCGGTTTCATCGATTTGCGCCACTAAACTGGCGACAAGTGCAATGCAGCGCGCGGTCCACCGTCTCCCCCACGGGCTGGGAGGAGACACCCCAGGTGGCCGCGTGCTTTTTCGGGGAGGGAGCACCACCATGCTCAAGGTCAACGAGATCAGCCGAGCGGACGACCACCGGCGTCCGCAGCTCAACAGCACCCGCACCGCCGCACGAGACGCCGCATCCCGCTCCGGCTGGCGGTCCGCCTACCTCACCCGCATGCGCTGGGCCGACGGCCTGGCCCTGCTCGTCACCCTCATGGGCGCCCACCTGCTCCGCTTCCAGCTGGAGAACGCCGGTCTCGACCTTGGCCCCCTGTCAGTTCCCTACTGGATCGTGGGCATCGCCCTGGCCCTGACCTGGTGGATGCACCTGGGCGCCCGCGGCGCCCGCGACGTCCGCCTCATCGGCCACGGACTCGAGGAGACCCGGCAGGTGGTGCACTCGAGCCTCATCCTGTTCGGCGCCATCGCGATCATCTCCTTCGGCTTCGACCTCCCCACGGCCCGCAGCTATGTCCTGCTGGCCCTCCCCCTCGGCCTGGGCTTCCTGATCCTCGGCCGCTTTCTCGTGCGAGATCGGCTGGTCAAGGCCCGGTACAAGGGTGAGGCGCTGTCCAGGACCATGGTGGTGGGCCGGCTGGCCGGCACGTGCGACCTCATCAAGTCCCTGCGCCAGCACCCGACCTCCGGGCTCGAGGCGGCCGCCATCTACGTCCCCGAGACCCGCAAGCCGGTCCCCGCGGAGCTGCAGCGCATGAGCCTTCCGCCCAACGCGCTGGCCCCGGGTGCGCGCCCCACCGTGGAGGGCATCGTCGACGCCTGCCACGAGCGCGACATCGAGACCGTCGTCCTGTCATCCAACGTCCCCCTGGGCACCACGGAGATCCGCCACCTCAGCTGGCAGCTCGCCGACGCCCACATCCGCCTGGTCATGGACACCGGCCTCACCGACATCGCCGGCCCCCGCATCCACATGCAGCAGGTGGCTGGTCTTCCCCTCATCCACGTGGCCACCCCCAAGCTGAGCCGCAGCCGCGCGATGACCAAGCGCCTCATGGACATCCTCGGCTCCGGGGCCGCCCTGCTCGCCCTATCCCCCGTTCTGCTCGCCCTGACGTTGATCGTCAAGGCGCACGACAAGGGCCCCGCCTTCTTCGCCCAGGAGCGCATCGGCCAGGACGGCTCCCGCTTCAGAATGCTGAAGTTCCGGAGCATGCGCACCGACGCCGAGCAAGTCCTGCAGCGCCTCAAGGAGCAGAACGAGGGCGCCGGCCTGCTGTTCAAGATGAAGGACGACCCCCGCGTCACAGCCCCCGGCAAGTGGATGCGCCGCTACAGCCTGGACGAGCTCCCCCAGTTCCTCAACGTTCTCAAGGGCGAGATGTCCCTGGTCGGCCCCCGCCCCCCGCTCCCCGCAGAGGTGGAGCAGTACGAGGACTATGTTCACCGCCGGCTGCGCGTGAAGCCCGGCATCACCGGCCTGTGGCAGGTCTCAGGCCGTTCAAATCTCGACTGGGAGCAGTCGGTGCGCCTGGACCTCTACTACGTGGAGAACTGGTCGCCAGTGCAGGACTTGCTAATCCTAGTCCGCACTCTCAAGGCAGTGATGGCCAAGGAAGGCGCCTACTGATACTGAAAACGACACGTACTCGAGTTCGGAGAGACAGCGACACATTGGGTATTCTTATTTTGCCCGAAGCCTGGCGGCACAACTTCAGCGTCTCGGCTATGCGTGCATCCAGATGGTATATAGAAAACCTGTTGCGTGGAGAAGAACGACCATTACATTATTGAGGTTTGCTTACACATGCACCGGATACCATAATTAATTATGTGCAAATGATGCAATACCGGGAACAGAATCGAGACACATTGACTCCACTGAAAAGATGCTTCGTCTGACCCAAGGGGCTCATTACATAATAAACCTGTACACGAACAATTAACAAGAAAAGATAACGCTTATGGTGAATATTGGCATACTAATTGCATCTTACAACCGGAAAGATGCAACGCTTGAGTGCCTTTCGATACTGAAACAATGCGAATTAGTCGCCGCGGTAAACTCCACCACAGTGCTCTTCGATGACGGCTCCACCGACGGCACTTCTGTAGCTATCGAAAAATACTTCCCAGATGTTCATATTGTGCACGGAAACGGCGATGCATTTTGGGCGCACTCTATGGCGCAGGCCGAAAAATATTTAATGTCAATTTCCGACGACATCGATTATATATTATGGCTGAATGACGATGTGAAACTCGATCCAAACTCCATCGAAAGGTTGATTACCTGCTCGGAAAGGAATCGAAACTCGATTATCGTGGGGGCGGTCCGCGAACCAGGAACTCACCGTGCTTCGTACGGCGGCTTTCGGCAGCATCCTACTAAGCCATTAAAGTTCCTATCCGTAAATCCTGGGCCCCATGACCTAGTTGTTGACACGTTCAACGGTAACGTTGTTCTAGTTCCAATATCTGCCGCGAGAACTATAGGTGGAATAGACGGTAGTTATGCGCATGCTCTGGCAGACATCGACTACGGCATGCGAGGACGCGCACTCGGCATCTCTAGCATCTTAGCACCTCTGACTTTTGGTGATTGCCCTCGAAATCCTACACCGCCCTGGCGCGGCATTCGGTCAGAGTTTCGAGCCTTTACAAACAAAAAAGGCGGCGGTCACCCTAGCTCTTTGATGCGAATTCTCCGCAAAATTCGCCCCACCACATGGCCCGCTCACTTCGCTAGTATCTATATGTCTTGGGTCTACAAAGCATCAAAACGGCAAATCAAATTATACATAGCCCAATATCAAAAGTGAAGTGAATCAACCGACGTGGATCCCTTTATTGCAGCTATTGCACTCGCATGCTTCTTCTGCGCCAGTCTCGCAATTATTCTATATCCTCAAGTGGGATTATTACTTTTGGCCACAACTGTTGCAATTGATTGGCATTTTCCTGCCTCTCCTAATTTCTTCTCGCTAGCTGGCATCCAGATTAAGCTTTCGGATGTTGTCGTGGTCTTGCTTACTCCCGGCCTCGCGTGGGGACTGTTTTCCAAGAAAGGGCGGTTACGTTTCACCGCTAGCGTGGGTGGAGTTTTAGCCCTCATGGGCGTTCTTCTTATGTCTTTAGTGAGTGGTATAAGGTTTTACGGTTTGGGCACTGCAGTAAACGAGGCTAGATCTTGGATCTACATTATAATCGTGGCTTTATGGTGTGGGTACGCCCAAAGAGGCCGCAAATGGCGAACAAGTGTCGAAAATTTTGTTGTGTGGACTGGCGTCGCCGTTTCATTTATTTGGGGTTTGAACACACTGCAGTATGGTTTCGGCGGCGCTTCCGGGTACGTGGGGGCCAGAGAGTTGTTCGGTCAGCAAATCGAAGTAGGCCGCGCCACTTCATCAGGTCAAACGATATTTCTTGCAGCCTCAGCCGTGATCGCTCTCCATAAATTTAGAGATTCCCAATCGCTTAGGCATTTAGCTTTGTCGGGAATATTTATATCGATAGTCCTACTGGCCCAGCACCGTTCGGTATGGATTGCGGCTGGCATCATGTTATTTGTGTACACCGTTAGAACCTATAGACATAAAATCGGAGTAATACTTTTTGCAGCGATTGGTGCCACGCTTGCATATACACTTCTGCGTGCAGGCTTTGCGGAAACCGTCGGCGAGAACTTAACCGGCTCCGCAACAGATACGCGAACCTTTGAGGGCCGTGTATACGATTGGGTCTATTCGTTGCGCGAACTTGCTGCGAACGGATTCTATAGAATCTTCTTCGGATGGGATTTTGGCCGAGGCTACGAGCGAATCCGCGAAGATGGCTTACTCATCGAATATATACCTCACAGTTGGTACGTTGGCACTCTTCTGCGAAGTGGAGTTGTGGGCCTACTCGGCGGATTAATATGGGTTGCGAGCATTCTGCGAAATGAATACTTTAATCGACAAGCCGCCATTGCTTTGCCCATATTGGTGGGCCTTCTGGCCTACTCCGTAAGTTATAATTTGCAGTGGTATTTGGCGCCGCTTCTAGTGTTGACCTCAATATACAATCTGGACAGCGATTCGAAAGCCAACGCAGTTTCCGCGCGTCAGCGTGCAGAAGGGGATTTTCAACATGACCGAGCTCATGCATAGAATTCGCACGGCGCGAACTAGGAATATAGACACTTTAGGCCAGAACACGTTCGTGGTCGCCAAACACATAGTCCGGAACATTCGCAGCGCAAGTGCGAGCCACCAGATCAGCAGGACCGGCGCCCATGTCGGCTCTGGTGTGCTGACATACGGGCGGCCTATTATCACTATGTCCCCCAATTCGCATATCGAGTTGGGGAACGGAGTCGTACTATGTAGTGACTCAAAGCGTACAGCACTTGGCGTGTCTAGACCCGTCATACTGCGAACTCTCACGCCATCGGCTTTGATATCAATTGGTGACGAAGTTGGTCTGAGCGGAACGGTCGTGTGTTCTGCGTATTCAGTACATATCGGAGATCGCTGTTTAATAGGTGCTGACGTTATTATATGTGACACTGACTTTCACCCTGTCGATTGTGTGCCTCGTCGCCATGAACCCATACCCGAACCAATTTCAGATGACGCCATTCATATCGGCAATGACGTTTTCATTGGCGCTAGAAGCACAATCTTGAAAGGGACAACTATCGGCGACGGTGCCGTTGTGGGCGCTGGCAGCCTTGTATCCGGGGATGTTCCGGCCTGGACCGTGTACGCCGGCATTCCGGCACGGCTCATTCGTTATGTGGATGCAAAGGGGATCTAACATGAAGATAGCTGTACTGGGTCCATGTGATCTTTTGCCTTTCATGGGAATATTGGAGGATCGAGAAAGCATACCGCCCACCTATTCGTTCCCCTATATTGCGCAACTGGTGCATGCCTACCTCGAACGAGGACACGAAGTCGAAATAGTTACTTCGTCTGAGCATATTGACACACCAAAACGTTGGCAAAGTAATATCGGACTCAACGTTTCTGTAGTCCCCAAACGGTCACGGGCGAGGGACCGAGCATTTGATTTATTTGAACGTGAATCCTCCTGGATTAGCGAAGCCACACGTGACGCGCAACCCGACGTGATCCATGCTCACTGGTTGTATGAATTCGCCTCAGGAGGTCTTGACGTCCAGTCTGATGCTCTTATAACGGCGCATGACGCCCCTATATCGGTGATTAGACATTACGGTCGCCACCCGTATTGGTGGTTTCGGGAATATGCTGGCGTCCGTAATTTGCGTCGAGTAATTAATCTGACAGCGGTAGCTCCAACTTTGTCGCTCGAGCTTCAGCCCTTTGTTCGTCGGAATACGTCCATCGACGTTATCCCTAATGGACTCAATCTTGGCGCGGGCGGCCATGATTCGCCACGATACAAAGTCAACAATTGCAGTCGCCCTTCATTTGCAGTTGTGGCTAATGGTTTCGATCGCCGCAAGAATTCGGGTGCCGCCCTTCACGCTTTCCGCAAAGTGCGGGAGAAATTACCTTCCAGTGTTTTGCATATGTTCGGTCAAGGGCACGAGCCTGGCGGCAAGGCATTCGCTTGGGCAGCGAAGCGTGGCCTGATTGAGAACGTACAATTTCACGGAGTTCACTCTCATGCGAGCCTTCAAAGCTTTATTAATTCTGAAGTCGATATAATGGTCCATCCGAGTCGGTGGGAGGCTTGCAGTTTAGCTATTCTGGAATCGCGATCTCTGGGCGTCCCCGTTATCGGTGCAAAGCATGCCGGGGGTGTCGGATTCACCCTCGACGCTGGACTTAGCGGTGACCTTGTTGCCCAACGCCCTGGGGCATATGCCAATGCCATGCTGAATCTTGTTACCGATTCGGGCGCTTACATGCGTAAGGCGAAGCAGGCGAGGGAAGGCCTTACACCCACTTTTGATATGGCAATTGTTACGCAACTATACATTGATCGACTACAGAAGATTTTAGAAGTTAGATAAATTGCGCATAGACGGGCGATACTCGTCGCCCACTATTATGCGCGTTATTCTGTCGGACGTACTTATTCGACTGTAGGTCAGAATGACTGAGTCACCCAGTACCTTTTTTTGCTGTTTAGTGGAGCCTCGGTGGTTCCGCTTCGGCGTTCGCCGAGGCGGTGTGGTGACGGTAGTAGGTGTCCTCAAACTCGGCCGGAAGTGCAAGTCCGATCTCCGTGCAGGCGACGGTGATGGAACCACTCGACGTACTTGGCGTTCGCGATCCCTAGGTCGTCGGTCGACTTCCAGTGACTCTGTTGCGGAGTGACTCGGCCTTAAGCATCGAGCTGAGCGCCGCAGCGGCGGAGTTGATGCTCCTATAGTCCTTAACTCATGATCTGCACGGGCTCCGGTGAGGTAACTAAACCGCGCGGATTACATAACGTATCAGCCACCGGATAATTTCACGCTTAGTGTCTCGTGAGAGGCCTGTTGGAGGCTTTTATTCCACGGAAGGGTGAGAGTCATGGGAGCTCCGAGAAAGTACCCGGACGAGTTGCATGAGCGCACGACCCGGATGGCGGTGGAGGCCCGTCCGAACCCGGCCACGAAGACCGGGGCGCTGGCGCGGATCGGGCAGCAACTGGGGATCCATCCCGAGACGCTGCGGAACTGGGTCAGACAGGCCGAGGTCAATGAGGGATACCGGCCGGGGACGACCACTGATGATGCCCAGCGGCTGACCGAGCTGGAGAGAGAAGTCCGGGAACTGCGCAGGGCTAACGCCATCCTGCGATCGGCCTCGGCCTTCTTCGCGGGGTGAGCTCGTTCTACCCTCACCGCAGGTAGGGATCTACATCGACGCCCACAAGGGCGGGTACGGGATCGAGCCGATCTGCCGGGTACTCCGGGACGCCGGCGTGTAGATCGCCCCGAGCACCTACTACGCCGCCAAGACCCGGTCGCCCTCTGCGCGATCGGTCAGCGACGCGGCCACGACCGCGGTCTTCGCCAAGGTGCACGTGGAGAACTACGGGGTGTACGGGGTCACCAAGGTGCACGCCGAGCTGCACTGCAACGGCCCGCGGGTGGCCCGGTGCACGGTGCACCGGCTCATGAGGGCGGCGGGGGCGTCGCGGTGCGCTACACCCAGCGGTTGGCCGAGGCCGGCGCGGTGGCCTCGGCCGAATCCACCGGCGATTCCTATGACAACGCCCTCGCCGAGGCGTTCAACTCGCTGTTTAAGGCCGAACTGACCCGCAATAAGGGTCTCTGGAAGTCGATCAACGACCTGGGGATCGCTTATGCCAAGTACGTCGACTGGTTCAATCACCGCCACCTGCACGGAGAGATCGGGCTCGTACCCCCGGCAGAGCACGAGGATGCCTACTATCCTCAGCACACCGTTGCGGTGACCGCCGAAGCGGTACTACCGAGCCTCCACTGAAGCCGTCACGGGACAGCTGCGGGAATGACCGTGATCGAGGTCATGCGCACCAACGGTCAGCACCGGCGCCTCAAGGGCAAGTCCGATCCGCTGGATGCCGAGCAGGCCGCCCTGACCGTGGCCGCCGGCCGGGCCCCGGTGGCGCCGAAGCAGCGCACTGGGCGCGCTGAATCCTTGCGGATCCTGCTAACTGAGCGCACCGATGCGACCATGGCCCGCACCGCTGTGCTCAACCAGGTCCACGCCCTGCTCATCACCGCCCCCGGTGCCGTGCGCGCCCACTACCGCCGCTACCACGGGAGCCAGCTAGTTGTTGTGGGGCATGAGGTTCTTGCCGCTGGTGTGCCGATGAGATGAGGAACGGGCTCCTCGCCACAGGATGGAAGTTCCTACACCGTCCGTCCACAGCAAGAGAGCCCGTTCATGCCCCACATTAATGCACCCCTGACCCCGACCGGCCGGCTGCGCATGGTCCTGCGCCACCTCGACGACGGGATCCCGAAGGCCCACGTGGCCGCCGAGTTCCGCGTCAGCCGGCCCACGGTGGTGACCTGGGTGGCCCGCTACCTCGAGTCCGGCGAAGCCGGGTTGGCTGACCGCCCCTCGACTCCCCGGCGCAGCCCTCAGCGCACCTCGGCGGCGGTCGTGGAGTTGATCGAGGCCTTGCGCCGGGAACGGAAGTGGTCGGCCAGGCGCATCCACCGCCACCTGTTGGTTCTCGGGCATGAGCTGCACCTGCGTACCGTGGGCCGGTGGCTGACCCGCTTGGGGATCTCCCGCCTGCGCGACCTCACCCCGGCCGGGGACGACCTGAGACGCCCACCTCGGCGGATCCGTGCTGCCTGGCCCGGGCACATGGTGCACCTGGATGTGAAGAAGGTCGGCAAGATCCCCGACGGCGGCGGCTGGCGTGCCCATGGCCGCGGCACGGCAGCCGCGAAGGCGGCCAAGCGCGGGCCCGGGGCGAAAGTCGGCTACACCTACCTGCACTCGGCCGTGGACGGCTTCTCAAGGCTGGCCTATACCGAGGCCCTCGCCGACGAGAAGGCGGTGACGACGATCGGGTTCTTCTGCCGAGCCCGGGCGTTCTTCGCCGCCCATGGGATCGAAAGGATCCACCGAGTCGTCACGGACAACGGGGCCAACTACAAGGCCCGCGACTTCACCCGGTGCGTGGAAGCCCTCGCCGGCCGGCACCAGCGCATCCGTCCCTACACGCCCCGGCACAACGGGAAGGTCGAGCGGTTCAACCGGCTGCTGGCCGACGAGGTGCTCTACGTCCGCCCCTACGCCAGTGAGCAGGCCCGTCGGGACGCCATCGGGATCTGGGTGAACCACTTCAACTACCATCGGCCCCATACCGCCTGCGGCGATCAGCCCACGGCCTCACGCCTCCCGGCCCGAGTCAATAACGTCATGCCCTCTTACAGCTAGTGGCCGTCCTAGCCCGCACCCGACCCGGCGCAGGCCACGACCCCGAACAGAGCGCCCGCGCGTCCTTGAAACGCTTGGCGCTCCGCCACCGGAATTTGGCCGAGGAGATCACCGTGGTGGACCACCAGCTCGAGCAGATCGTGGCTGGGCTCAATCCCGCTCTGCCGGCCACTTACGGGGTCGGGCCCGTGGTCGCGGCAACTCTGCTGGCCACCGTCGCGGACAACCCGGACCGGATCCGCACCCCAGCGGCCTTCGCCGCCCTGTGCGGGGTCGCCCCCGTGCCGGCCTCCCCCAGGCGAACCCACCGGCACCGGCTTTCTCGGGGCGGAGACCGTCAGGCCAACCATGCCTGCACCGGATCGTGCTGCGGCGCATGCGCACCGGCGAGCCGCGCACCATGGCGTACTTCCTCCACCGCCGGGCCGAAGGACTGGCTGACCGAGACATCATCCGGTGCCTGAAACGCCACGTCGCCAACTAGGTCTTCGCCGTGCTCATCCATCCGCCCACCGAGCCGCTGCCGGGGCCACTGCTGCGCCGACAACGTCAAGCCCTGGGCATCCGCCTCACCGAAGCCGCCCGCACCTTGGAGGTGCCCCACCAGCAACTACGGCGCCTGGAGCCGGGCACCCGCACCGATCCCAACCTCGTCCACCGCCGCCAGCACTGGCTCGACGAGATGGACCAACAACGCCTCGCAACCGTATGACGCCAGTAGGAGCATCCGTTTCTGCGACCGGCCCGGCCCACTCGGGAGAAATCGGGGTTTGGGTTGGTCGCTCCCGTTTCCATCGCACCAATGCATCCCCCATGAGTTTGGCCCGAAGCCACAAGCGTCCGTGCCCTTGTTAATAACGCCATGCCGTCTAACGTGTCGGCGGCCGAAGGTTCTACATAGATGGTTAACGAAAACCACAATTACTTTACCACAAATAGTAATAAAAGATTGTTCTGCCTATACTCGGGTTGATGCATCGAAACCTTTATAAAAACTCAATATCTCAAATCCGAGGCTCAATCCCTGTCACGAGCCTCGCACAGCAAGTTAGAACCTCAAGACTTTGAAGTAGCGATCGCGATTAGAACTGCATGACATCCAAAACAGTATCTGCCCAAAGGCGCTGCCCCGCCTCGGTGGGATGGGTTCCGTCCTCATGTACTAGTCTTTCAAGATTATCAGCTTTGTCGAAAGCAGCAAAAACATCGAGAACTGTGACGTCTTCACGATCAGTCCAATCTTCCCGCAAATGGCGAATGACGTTGGCATGCTTATTTTCTTGTCCCCCAGTTCTGGGATTCTGCAGTGTGATAGCGAGTGCCGGCGGATCTTCTGATGCATTGCGCACGCGACCAGCCAGTGTCGCAATCTGACTGGATGCCTCGGCGCTAGTCGCGTGGTTGTGCCCATGATTTATGACCACTAAGTTGGGCGACCCTGGTGATAACGTACTGCGATGCTCCAAGGTGTACGCGGCGCTTTCACCGGAGGCAGATCCGTTCCATACGATAATAGGCTCTCCGTCACCTTCCATTCGATTAGAGCCCTCGTAGGAATGGGACTCGGACGACCAATTATGTATGACGGCTGGCCGACCGGTGGCTGCTGCTAGCTCCTCTGTGACGAGGTATACCCATTCGTCAGGCTCGTTACCCGTGGAGTCACCCAGAACCGTCATGGACCAAGGACGAGAGTTATCCTTGACATCCTGCATTGCGTCACTGAACGAAGCGAAGGATGTAGCCTGCCCAATCGGCTTCAGGACAGTTGCCGGGGCATAACTTGAAGCGGCGTCGGCATTGCGTTTTTGTGCCTGTGTTCCGAGTACTGTAGCCGCGCAAACGCCCAGCACAAGGAGCGCCGCTGCAACTGTGATCGCGGCATTGACCACCTTTGTTTTCTTGGAAGTGGGCTTCGACCTTCGCGCTGTATCGGATCGGGGGGTACGTCGCATGCGTCAAAGCTTACCGGGAGCAGACCATGAAGCCTTCGTCATGACACGTTCGTCAGCCACGCGCGACTGAAGTTGGGCGCCGCATTAGCGACAATATTGTCAGGCTTCCTCTTCGCGCTCGGGGACTTATGCATCGCGGGGTTGTCCATTATCAGATGCAACTGCCCTTCCGGGCAGTCCCGTGCCACTTGCTTCAGGAGAGCCGGGAACTCCTGGCGTCGGTGCCTCGGCTTGTAGACGGCGGCGACTTGACCGGTAGCGACCTCCAGCGCCGCGAACAGGGTGAGGTTCCGTGCCGGATGTAACCGAAGGTACGCGCCGCCGCCTCTACCGGTTGCAGCAGCTGGCTCAGTGCCGCGAGCTCGAGGGCTTGCGTCTGAAACTTCTCATCCACGCACAGCACGAGCACGTTCTATGGTGAGGCGTGATAGAGACTGCTGACGTCAAACACCTAGGCCACCTGCTCAGGCTCGGTGGAGAACTTGTAGGAGCCCTCCCGCCAGGGGACGACCCCGTCCTACCGCCAGGCCTCGGCCGCGGTGGTGTGGTCGATGCCCTCGCGCCGCAAACAACGGCAGAGACCCGTGCGTGACCCCCAGCTTCTTCGTCGAGGGCTCTTGCGTGGCGGCCACGACAGCCCCCGACCTTCTCGGTGATTTCGGTGTTCGACACCCCGTCAGTGGCCCGGAGCACGAACATTGCCCACGGCGCCAGACCTGCACGCAGCGAGGCCGAGCGGACCAACCTCTGCAGCCTCTGCAGGTCGTCACGGCGCAACAGCAGTCGGGACCCACTATGGTTTGCTACAGCCCTTGGTTCCACCCGGCCGGCTTCCATTTAGTTCAACTACGGCGTACCAGGTCGGCGTGCACTCAACCGATGAAGCACTATCCGCGCTTCTCGCAAAACGTAAAACCGAACCAAATCGCGCCGGATCGCTCGCCAAATCGTTAATCGAGGGTGGACCCTAAAGACATCAAGACGCCCTCCAGAAAATTTTCAGCCATTTGTTCCACGTTATAATTCCTCGAAGCTGCTTGGCAACCCTTGCTAAGTGTTTCCAAGGTTTCGGAGTCTTGAAACACCTGAATTATGGCGGAGGCGTACTCGTCAACCAAGTCAGCCGTGATAATAGCATTAACGCCGTTTTCAAGATATTCATATTCGGGAGCGTGGTATTCCCAATTGGTTGTGACAATTGGCGTGCCAGCCGCAAAACTATCCACAGCTACTAGTCCAACTCGCCCGGGCATGCACAACACATCAGCCGAGCGAAAAGCAATCGCCTTGTCGAGACCTTGCGCTGGACCAACATATTTTAGCCAGGGTACTTGATTTTCCAAGTCTTCGACGAGGTCCCGTTGGTTACCGTCTCCAGACACAATAAGGCGAAACGTCGGAATCGATTTGGCAACAATACTTCCAGCCTCGAATAAAAAATCGAGTCGCTTGGAAGAATCGAGACCACCTATAAAAATTGCCGCCGGCCCCCCGATATCATATTTCTGTTTAAATTCATTAAGTTGTCCACTTGTAACAGATTGGATGGCGGACTCAAGCGAACGCGTGTCAATAGAATTCTGGACGACAGTGACTTTTTCCTTTGGGAATCCAGATTCCTGCACCGCGCAGGCACCACCTTGTGTGTATGCAAAATACCACTGGGACCACTTAAGTAATTGCTTTTTCCAGTGCTCAAGTAGTAGATTAGTAGGCTGAGTATACGTTCGACCATGACCCCAGAAGGATACTTTTCGCCTGTGCATAGCCATGATGCGGTAAGTTTCCAGGCTCCTTACAGCATGCTCCAGAATATAAGCGTCAAACGGCGCTAACTCACGAAATGGGGCTAAACTTTTCCATACAAGCGACTTCCGTCCCAGGCTAATAAATTTAGTTGGCAACTCCGTCGCCCAGTCCACCTTTACAGCATCCCCCCGGGCTCTCCACTCGGGCGGGGCCTCCCCGTGAAAGACATGAATGTCGACGCCTTGATCTTTTGCCTTATGAATCAACAACTCGAAAAATTCCAGCCTGTATTGAGGCAACCAAGGATGAATTATGGCAACCCTCTTCATTAGAGACCTCCATGCAGTGGTCTAGTTATTCCTCGAGCTTCCAATGCAACCCAGTGCTTCTCCCATGCGTCCTCGCTAAAGCGGGGTCCGATAACTCGTGCAGGTTGACCTATAGCTATGCAATTCTCTGGAATGTCATGTGTGACCACAGCTCCGGCTCCAATTATGCTGCTCGAACCAATAGAAATTCCCGACAAAACAATAGCTCCATACCCAATCCATACATCAGAGCCAATCATGACCGGCAAGCTCAAATCCGAATTGACACCGACCCAAGAAGCTCTCCTTATTGGGATTCCTACTTCGCTAATATCGTGGTCTCGACGCCCGACGATTCCCACGTTATTCGCTATGAGAACTTGATCGCCGATAACACCGTCAACTTCGATCGTTACGTGCTTTCCAACATAAACGTCATTGCCTAATGTCAAACCTGCGGGAGCCCAAATGGTGCTTCCAGGCCCCACATGAAAACGCTCACCCACCCGTACGTTTTGGCGTACTGCCAGTGCTTTTAGCGCCCAATTTTTGAAAATCACGCCGGCTATCCCCGTCGAAAGGTAAGTATAATGAACTTGATATTGCCTAGCAGATACCTTCTCCATAAGCGTCGAGGCTCTGATAAAAGTCGGAAAAGCCACTCGAAGCCGGCTTTTTGCATCCAAACGGGAGCTTCCTTCGTATTTCCAGCCAGGAAGTCAAATGCCGCACCGACGGCAACCGTAGTGATCATGGTTTCCTCGGTCAGTCTTTGCGCTTCCAGATCTTGTTTTGGCGTTCCCAGACCCACCCAGACAAGATTTGCGTCCGACGCATTAATGGCCTCGTTTCGACGATTCCACTCGAACCGATCCGCCGCCGAATAGGGAGGGCTATCCAGGCCGACGATGTTTATCTGTGGATTAAGCCTTTTTACGGCCCTTTCAAGTTCGGACAAAACTTCAGGCGTAGCACCTAGGAAAAAATGACGGATTTCCGGAGTTGAGCGAAAAATTACTTCCTGAAAAAGTCCTGGGCCACGCACTTGGGAGAAATTTCGATCCCGACGCATAAAGCGTCCTATCCAATACAGAGGCTTCCCGTCCGGGTAATTCGTGGCCGCGCCTCGCAAGGAAGCTGCCACGTTAGGATCCTCAGCAGCACAGACTGTGGAGTACGCATTGACCAAGTGGAAGTGGCGCGCAGGACCAGCAAGAGCGCTGTGAATCACGTCACGAGCAGCTGTAGTTGGGGTGGCGCTTCTTACCAGCAGTCCACCGATGTTGTGACTTTGGGGTGAGCAGGATTCCTCGCGGGTCATGAGGTGGTGTGGTCCCATCTTGGATGTGGTGTCGCCCTCGACTCAGGGACGTACTGTCGGGGCGACCGTAGCAGGCTGACTGCCATGCGACTACGCGATAGCGGCGTGTCGCCAGGTCGGCGGTGCTGCGGATGCATCAGACTCGCAGTGCCCCCCTTCTCCGCGGTGGAACTGCAAGGCCAACCGCGACTTCCGCATGAGGAGTTTCAAGTGGAAAATATTGCACTCTTGGATACGTCGTTCAGGTCAGAAAATGACGGCGATAGAATTATCGTAGAGGCCATTCATGACCAGTTTCCTGCAATTGGCGGAGCCCCGAGCATTCCGACGCACGTGCCCATGCGCTGGCATTCTCGCCGGCTGGCTCACCGATCCAAGTTATTGGCGGTTACTGGCACAAATATTTTATCAAGGGATATTTTCAGTATGCGTCAATGGCCCCTTCGGCCGAGGGATATATCCGCAATGGAGGGCAAGGTAGTATTCTGCGGCGTCGGGTGGTGGCAATATCAAGACGACATTCTTGAACATACCGCAGATGCGTTAAAGTCAATGTTGCTGCCGGATGTGCCAATCTCCGCCAGGGATCAATACACAGCGGATAAGTTAACCGGCGTGGGAATACACTCCGTAAACACTGGCTGTCCTACCATGTGGGGCCTTCCTTTGACATTGCCCGGCGTGGGACACAGGGACGAAGTTGTTTTCACCCTGACCAATTATAATCCAGCGGTGAAACAGGATTCGCTTCTCGTTGATTGGCTTCTAACTCGTTACCAACGAGTCCACGTGTGGCCACAAAGTGCAAAGGACGAGCGTCTTCTTCGTAGATCTAAGAAACGCGACAGAGTAAACATTCTGGATCGAGGTTTATCGGCGTTGGAATCTGCCCTTGCGGGTAGCGATTATGTCGGCACGCGACTTCACGCCGGCATCCGTGCTGCTCAACTAGGGAGCCCGATGGTCATTCTTGCTGTGGACAATCGAGCTATCGAGATCGCAAGAGACACTGGGCTTCCGGTATTAAGACGAGATGATCCTCTCGAAGTTCTCGACTCCGGGATGGTAAAACTGAGTCAGCCACAATCGATGAAACTGCCGCACCGTGAGATTGAGGAATGGAAATCGAAGTTTACCGGGGCATTGAGTGCCCATCTGTAGCCGATGCTTGCTCATTGGCTGTAATCATAGGGGTAACCACGTAAAGGCAAAATACTGTGAAAACGGGCAGTAAACTTGTCGGCGGAGCGGCTTGGATTTATGGTGCGCAACTTAGCACGGTCGTCATTCAATTCCTATATGCGGCCGTGACCACGCGCATGGTCGATGAAAGCGGCTTCGGGGCGTATACAGTTGCCTTATCTGCTGGCGCACTTGCGACTCTTCTTGCTACTGGAGGAGTAGGACAGTCTATTGGGCGGATGCTTACGCTCGAACGTAGCGTAGTATCTGCACTCTGGATATTTGGACTGGTGCTCGGAATCCTATCAGCGACCTTATTGTGGTTAGTCGCGCCTATGTGGTCGACTATATGGGCATCGCCAAGCTCGATTGCTCCCACGCGACTCATTGCAGTTGGGGCGGTTGTTGCACCGGGTATAGGCATCGCAGCGGCCCTATTGCGGCGACAGGGCAGATTTCGCTTCTTGTCCTTAACTACGCTTGCATGCAATGTAGCCGGTATGGCAATAGGTTCATGGGTTGTCTACAGCAATAGATCGGCTGCCAGCCTTGTTGTGTCGGTCGTGGTCAGTCAGTGGCTAGTTTGCGTGATCACCATGTTCGCCAACAGGCCGTTTGTACTCGCGCATCCTCGTTTCCGTGATGCTTTGAGCGAAATGGGTTTTAGTGGAAAGTTAACTTTGGTCAGGCTCTACACCTATTTCAATATTAACTTAGGCCCTTGGTCAGTGTCCGCATTTCTAGGCCCAGCATTACTGGGTCAGTGGAACCGTGCGGATGTGGTTTCGACAATTCCCATGCAACAAGCCCAAACAATTATCACCCAAGTTTTATATCCCGAATTCAGGCATGACCGCCATTCGAGTCAACGATCACGTAAAATGTGGCCTGATCTTTTCGCTTTTGTCGCATGGATAGCTGCAGTTTTATCAGTTTCCATTGTTTTTGTAGTCCCACAGTTGATGTTTTTTCTTTTTGGGGCAGGGTGGGACGTGGCTGAAGGTTTTGTGCCTTACTTAGCATTTGCTGCTGGTTTCACCATGATTGCGGCTATTATCAGCGCGGCCGTCGAATCACTGGGTCATTTTCGTTGGATCTGGGGTGCCCAGTTAGTTCATACGATTTGCGTTATTCCTGGTGTGTGGTTAGGAGTAATCATGGAGAGCGTTATTCCAATTCTAGCCGCAGCAATAATAGTCGCTGTTTCGAAAATTCTTTGGTACTTAGTGCTTTTGAGTCGCGCAGGTGTAATCGACGCAAAATATGTCAAATATCATGCGGTCCGTTTGCTAGCTGGAGCATCATTTCTTTGGCTGACTGTCGCCAGCTTTGAGAAAGTTATCTCCGTTTGGCTCGATGGAGGCGTGTGGGCTGGTTGGCTGCTCGCAGCGATGAGTGTCACGGCTTTGTTTGTCGTTGCAATCACTTGGCGTTCATGGGAGCCCGTGGCTATCGCAAAGCGATACGGGCTCATGGCATAACAACGGATATAATTCGGTTAGGACTTTTAAAGGGACGCACTTTAGCGACCCTTAGCCCGTTCACTGTGGATTACGGCCCACGACGATGTTTCTAGTCGATGGCGGCCGTCAGTTGTTGTGTCGAGTCGTGTGTGCTTCTTGCGAGAAGCTGAGCGATTGGGCGCAACTCGGTCAGAGTCTTTGGTGTAACACGCGCCTAGCAGCGCTACACCTTAGGTTGTGTTCACTATCATGAGTGGGGATGTCCCCGCATCCCTACTCCTGCGTCTCCTATCCCCCGAAGGACGATCATGCACGCCACCCCCAAGACGGCTTTCATCACCGGGATCACCGGTCAGGACGGCTCCTACCTGGCGGAGCTGCTGCTCGCCAAGGGCTACGAGGTGCACGGGCTGATCCGCCGCGCCTCCACGTTCAACACCCACCGCATCGACCACCTCTACTCGGACCCGCACGAGACCGACGCCAAGCTGTTCCTGCACTACGGCGACCTCTCCGACGGCTCCCGACTGGTCACCCTGATGGCGCAGATCCAGCCCGACGAGGTTTACAACCTCGCCGCACAGTCCCACGTGAAGGTCTCCTTCGAGGAGCCCGAGCACACCGGGGACACCACCGGGCTGGGCACCGTGCGCCTGCTCGAGGCCATGCGCCTGGCCAACGTCGACGCCCGGTATTACCAGGCCTCCACCTCCGAGCTGTACGGGGCCACCCCGCCCCCGCAGCACGAGGACACCCCGTTCTACCCCCGTTCCCCGTATGGGGCGGCGAAGATCTACTCGTACTGGATCACCAAGAACTACCGCGAGGCCTACGACATGTACGCCGTCAACGGGATCCTCTTCAACCACGAGTCCCCCCGCCGCGGCGAGACCTTCGTGACGAGGAAGATCACCCGGGCCGTGGCCGCGATCAAGGCCGGCACCCAGGAGAAGCTCTACATGGGCAACCTCCAGGCCATCCGCGACTGGGGCTATGCCGCCGAGTACGTCGAGGGCATGTGGCGGATGCTTCAGGCCGACGAGCCCGAGGACTTCGTCCTGGCCACCGGGCACCCGACCACGGTCCGGGAGTTCCTGGAGATCTCCTTCGACCACGTCGGCCTCGACTGGCGCGAGCACGTCGAGTTCGACGAGCGCTACCTGCGCCCCACCGAGGTCGACGCCCTCATCGGCGACCCCGCCAAGGCCAAGGACAAGCTCGGCTGGGAAGCCACCGTCAAAGCCCCCGAACTCGCCAAGCTCATGGTCGACGCCGACATCGCCCTGCTCGCCAACGACGCCTGGATCGACACCGTCGACCTCGCCTCCTGGACCAAATGACCCGGGAAGCGACAGGAAAAGCCCCCATGACACAGACACCCACCACCACGGCCCCCGCCGATACCACCACCGGATTCGTCCCGGGCCCGCTGGATCGCACCGCCCCGTTCTACGTGGCCGGCCACCGAGGCCTGGTCGGCTCCGCCATCTGGCGCAGGCTCCAGGCCGAGGGCTTCATCGACCTCATCGGCCGCACCTCCGCCGAGCTGGACCTGAAGGACCGTGACGCGGTGTTCGCGTTCTTCGCCAAAACGAAGCCCCGCTACGTGGTGCTGGCCGCGGCGAAGGTCGGCGGGATCCTGGCCAACAACACCTACCCGGTCGACTTCCTCTCGGAGAACCTGCGGATCCAGGTCAACGTCCTCGACGCCGCCCTCGAGCACGGGGTGGAGCGGGTCCTGTTCCTGGGGTCCTCCTGCATCTATCCGAAGCTGGCCAACCAGCCGCTGAAGGAGGAATACCTGCTCACCGGGCACCTGGAGCCCACCAACGACGCCTACGCAATCGCCAAGATCGCCGGGATCCTGCAGATCCAGGCCGTCCGGCGCCAGTACGGGCTGCCCTGGATCTCCGCGATGCCCACCAACCTCTACGGACCCGGGGACAACTTCTCCCCCACCGGCTCCCACGTCCTTCCCGCCATGATCCGCCGCTACGAAGAAGCACGCCTGGCCGGAGCCGAGTCGGTGACCAACTGGGGCACCGGGTCCCCGCTGCGGGAGTTCCTGCACGTCGACGACATGGCAGAGGCCTGCCTGCACCTGCTCGAGCACTACGACGGGACCGAGCACGTCAACGTGGGCACCGGCACCGACCTCACCATCAAGGAACTCGCCGGACTCGTCGCCGAGGCCGTGGGCTACGAGGGTCGGATCGAGTGGGACACCACCAAGCCCGACGGCACCCCCCGCAAGCTCATGGACGTCTCCAAACTGGCCGCAGCAGGCTGGACCGCCCGCATTCCCCTGCAGGAGGGTCTCCGGTCCACCGTCGACTGGTACCGCGAGCACCAGGACGGCATCCGCGAGTGACTTCCACCCATCCCCCCACCCCCGAGCCGATCCCGAGGAGAACCATGGAGCACCTTGACGCAGAGCGGGAAGCCCCCGCTCTCGATGCACAGGACCTCCTCCGGCTCGTGCGCACGCACTGGCGTGCGATCACGCTGATCACGTTGCTGTGCACCCTGCTGGCGCTCGGCTGGACCCTCATCCAGCCGAAGATCTACTCGGCCACCGCGTCCGGCCTGGTCGTCGCCACCGGTGAGCAGGACCTGGCCAGCGCGCTGGCCGGCAACAACCTGGCGCAGTCCAAGGCCGTCTCCTACGAGTCCTTGGCCACGTCCCGGCCGGTCGCAGAGTCGGTGATCGACGAGCTCGATCTCGACGCCACGCCGGAGGAGGTGCTGCCGCGCATCACCACGGACGTCCCCGTGGACACCCCGGAGCTGCGCATCACCGCCGACGCCGAGGACCCGACGGAGGCGGCCGACCTGGCCAACGCCTGGGTCGTGGCGCTGGCCGGTCAGGTGCAGGAGCTCGAGAGCCAGGGCGACGATGACGCGATCAACCGCGTGGCCGTCCAGCCGCTCAGCAACGCCTCTCTGCCCTTGGCGCCCTCCTCGCCGAACCTCAAGCTCAACCTGGCGCTCGGCTTCGTGGGCGGTCTCGGCCTGGGTCTGCTCTACGCCTTCGCCCGGTACAAGATGGACCGCCGCATCAAGTCGGTCGAGGAGATCCGCGACGGCTTCGGCGTCTCCGTCCTCGGTGTCATCCCCACCGACGACCGGCTGTCCGACCACCGCGCGATCGTCGAGACCGGCATCTCCGCCGGGCGCGGGCACCACGAGTTCGCCGAGGCCCTGCGCGAGCTGCGCACCAACCTCAGCTTCGTCTCCGTGGACAACCCGCCGAAGATGATCGTGGTGACCTCGTCCCTGCCGGGTGAGGGCAAGTCCTCGATCACGGCCAACCTGGCGGTGGCCATCGCCTCGACGGGGCGCAACGTCGTCGTCGTGGACGGCGACCTCCGCCGCCCGGTGATCACCGATCTCTTTGGGCTCGTGGCCGGCGTGGGCGTCACCGATGTGCTGACCGGGCAGGTGCAGGTGGAGGAGGTCCTCCAGACCTACGACACGTTCCCGAACCTGCAGGTGCTCGGCGCCGGGAAGACCGCGCCGAACCCCACGGAGCTGCTGTCCTCGAAAGCCATGCACACCATGCTCGAGACCCTCGCCGAGGACGCCCTGGTCCTGGTGGACGCTCCCCCGCTGCTGCCGGTCACCGACGCCGCGCTCCTCACGGCCTCCGCCGACGGCGCGCTGATCGTGGCCACCGCGCAGCGGACCACCACGGACGAGCTGGGCAAGGCCCTGGAGAACCTGCACCAGGTCCGCGGCAACGTGCTGGGCGTGGTGCTCAACCGCGTGCCCACCACCGGTGCGGACGCCGGCTATTACGGATACTATGGCAAATCCTATTACGCGAACTCGGACGAGAAGGCGGCGCCGGGAACCGGCGCCCAGCCGGTTCCCGCTCCGGTCGGCAAGCACCAGCCGTGGGGCACCGAGCTGCGACCGGAGCCCGCCGGGGCCCAGCCGCCCGCCACGGCGCCGCGGGCGCAGCAGGAGCCCACGGCGCCGTCGGCGGAGGATGCGGCACCCGCGCCGACGAACGCCGATCAGCCGGATGTCCCGGGCTCTGCCGAGCACGAAACCTTCGGGCTCGAGGCCTGGGGCCGGTCCGGTTCGTCCACCGGGTCCACGTCGACGGGGCACTGACCCGGGCCGAACGCCGGCTCGAACGACGAAGGGACGCCTCCTGCGTGAGGCGCCCCTTCGTCGTTTTGCGGACTGCGCCGCACCTACTGTTCGGCCGCCGCCGGGTCGTTCAGGTGGGCGATCTGGATCAGGTTGCCGCAGGTGTCGTCGAGCACCGCGGTGGTGACCGGGTCCGTCTCGGTCGGCTCCTGCACGAAGCGCACGCCCACGGCGGTTCGACGCTCGCGCCAAGCCTGTATGTCCTCCACGCCGAAACAGTTGAACTGGGTGCTGTCGTCCATCAGTGCTCCTGTGAACGGGGGAGCGCCCGGGTAGTCCGAAAGCCTGAGCAGTAGCGGCGCCCCTCCTCAGTTCGCGGTGAGATGACGGGCGGTCATCGGGACGGTGGGTCATCGGTAGGGCACGCTCAGCCCGTCGGCAGCTTCAGGCGTCCTCCGGGCTATCGATACAGCATTAAAGATGTCTGAGGCCCTGCCTATGGTTTGAGTGTGTTCAAGCGTTACAGATACCGCGCTTATCCCACTGGGGACCAGGTCAAACGCCTTGCCCGGGTATTCGGTTGCACCCGAGTCGTCTACAACGACGTGATTGCGGCCCGTAAGACCGCCTGGCGCAACGGTGAACAATTTCCCACCGCTGGAGAGCTTTCAAGGCGGCTGCTTACGGAGGCGAAACGCACTCCGCAACGAGCGTGGCTGGCGGAGGTGTCCAGCGTTGCGCTCCAGCAGTCTCTCCGGGATGCAGACAAGGCCTATCGGAATTACTTCGCCGCGCTCGCCAAGAAGCAGAAAAACAAAAAGGTCGGGGCTCCAAGGTTCAAGACCAGGCGTGGCAAACAATCTGCCCGCTTCACTGGGAACGCTCTCTTGAAACTGCAGCAATCGTCCGACGGAGTCGGTCACATCAACTTGCAGAAGGTCGGGCGAGTTCGGTTCGCTTCTTCTCGCCCTTTGCCCTCAGCCCCATCATCGGTGACGGTCATCCTGGAGGCCGATGGCCGGTACTTCCTTTCATTCGTGGTGCAAACGCCACGTTCCGCACCTCTGACCCCAAACGAAAGAGTTGCAGGAGTCGACGTCGGTCTCACTGACCTCGCCGCCATCACCTGCTCGGACGGCTCGCGGGAAAAGGTCGGGAACCCGAAGTGGCTCCGGTTAAAGGAACGGCGACTCGCTCAGGCCCAACGCGCCCTATGCCGCAAACAGAAAGGATCCCACAATCGAGAAAAAGCCCGCCATCGAGTTGCCGTGCTGCACCGGAAGGTGCGCGAGACAAGACTGGATCACCACCACAAGCTCGCTCTCCGACTCGTCCGTGAGAACCAAACGGTCGCCCTGGAGACATTGAGCATTGTCGCTCTGGTTCGGACACGGATGGGCAAGTCTATTCACGACGCCGGATGGGGCACACTCCAGCGGCTTGTTGAAGAAAAAGCCATCGCGCACGGGCGCACCGTGGTACGAGTCGATCGATGGGAGCCCACCAGCCAGGTATGTTCCGTGTGTGGAGTAAAGGACGGCATCAAGCCTTTACACATTCGGATTTGGACGTGTGAAGCGTGCGGCGCGCGACTGGATCGAGACTACAACGCTGCCGTGAATATCATGGTCGCCGCCGGGCTGGCGGAGACCCTAAACGCCTGTGGAGGGGATGTCAGACGTACGCTCGCGTGCGCAAACCCCGGCGAAGCAGGAACCCACCGAACGGACCGCACACTAGCGGCCGCGTAGGAATCCGCACCCGCCAGGGTGGGGAGGAAGTCAATACGGCTATTACGGTACTGCTGCTACTCGATTGCAGACGAACCGCCGATACCGACACCCGACAGGCCACCAGCCGTCGCCGCATTTCGGGCGAAGTGATTTAACTATTGGCAACCAAGGGTCGGCCACCCATGTGCGTTGTGAATATCAGCCAACGGTCCACTCACTACACGGCATGCGCCTCCGGGTCGTTCAGGTGCGCGATCTGGATCAGGTTGCCGCAGGTGTCGTCGAGCACCGCGGTGGTGACCGGGCCCATCGCGGTCGGTTGCTGCACGAAGCGCACCCCCAGGGCGGTGAGCCGCTCGTACTCGGCCCGCACGTCCTCCACCCCGAAGCTGTTGAACGGGATGCCGTCGGCCACCAGGGCGTCCTTGAACGGGTGGACGGCCGGGTGCTCGGAGGGCTCGAGCAGCAGCTGAACGCCGTCCGGGGCCTGCGGCGAGACGACGGTCAGCCACCGGTAGGGGCCGGTCGGCACGTCGACCTTGAGCTGGAAGCCGAGCTTGTCGGTATAGAACTCCAGGGCCTTCTGCTGGTCGTCCACGAAGACGGAGGCGTAGGTGATGATCACGGCGTGTCCTTCGGCGGGGGCGGCAGGGAGTCCATCCACTGCCGCGCGTCGGTGAGCGGGGAGGTGTCCAGGCGGTGCACCGTGGTGCGCCCCTGCACGGTGGACGTCACCAGGCCGGCCTCGCGCAGCACGGCCAGGTGCTTGGTCACGGCCTGCCGGGTCATGGCCAGGCCGTGGTCGTTGATGAGCCGCACGGTGAGCTCGAAAAGGCTCTGGTCGTCCCGCGCGGCGAGCTCCTCGAGGAGGATCCGCCGCGCGGGATGGGCCAGGGCCTGAAACACGATGTCCACGCCACCAGATTAGGCAACCTATTGGTTGCCGGTCAAGGTCACGGCCGGGTGCCGACCGCCACCAGGTACTCCATCTCGAAGCGCGCCCGTTCGGGCGTGCCCCGGTTCCACTCGTCACAGAGCTGGTCGAGCGCCTCGTCGAACTCCGCGGCCCGGCCCTCGCGCTCCGCGTTCTTCCGCACGGCGATGGTGGGGCCGTAGTTGGCCTTGAAGTGCTCGCCGAAGTCGCGGGCCCGCTCGAACGCGGTGACCTCGAGGACGTCCCGGAGGACGCGGTGGAACTGCACCCGTCCGCCGAAGAGCCCGCGCAGGTGCTCCTCGCTCCCCCACAGCGGCGGGGGCTGCACGCCCGGCGGCGGGGTCGGGGCGAAGGGCTTCATCGTGCGGAAGAGCTCGCCCACCAGTCCAGCGGGCGTCCAGCTCAGCAGCGCGAGGGTCCCGCCGGGGCGGGTCACGCGTACCAGCTCGTCGGCCGTCTGCTGGTGGTGGGGGGCGAACATGGCGCCGATCGAGGACATCACCACGTCGTAGGAGGCGTCCTCGAACGGGAGGTGCTCGGCGTCGGCCTCGACCCACTCGAGGTCGAGTCCGGCGACCGCGGCGCGCCGCCTGCCGTCGTCGAGCAGCTCGGGGGTGAGGTCGCCGGCGGTGACGCGGGCGCCCGTGGCGGCCGCGGGGAGAGAGGCGTTGCCGTTGCCGGCGCCGACGTCGAGGACGCGCTGGCCGGCGGTGACGCCGGCCGCCCCGACCAGGCGCGGGCCCAGCGGGAGCAGGAACGTCTCCACCATGGTCGGGTAGTCGCCCGAGGCCCAGATGGCGCGGTGCTTGGCCTTGAGCTCGTGGTCCGCGGCCGGGGGCTGATGGTCTGGCTCATGACGGGGTCTCCTGGTCGAGGGAACGGGCGCCTCGGGTCGAGGTCTACTGCCGGAGTGGACTCCAGCGGTGCCGTGCGTCCCAGGATCCGCCGATCGACCGGGCGGAACATCGGGAGAATGCCCCCTTCGTTCCCTATCCCTTGCCTACGCTTTTCCCCGTCCTGTTCCTCTGCCCGCCGCGTGCGCGGCCGCCTCCGCGCGGTTGTGCACCCCGAGCTTCATGAGGATCCGGCTCACGTGGTGCCCGGCGGTCTTCTCGCTGATGCTCAGGGCTCTCGCGATCCGCGCGTTGGACATCCCCAGGGCGACCAAGTCCAGCACCTCGTGCTCGCGAGAGGTCAGCTCTCCCCCGTTCCGCGGCCGGGGACCCGTACCGCCCCCGAGCTCACGCAGGAGCCGGGCCGCGGCGTCCAACTCCCGGGACGCCCCCAGGTCACGGAAGACACCCTGGGCGGCCAGCACCTCCTCCCGCGCCAGGTCGGGCGATCCGCCCATGACCGCCCGGGCGAGGTCGAGCCGGGCCAGTGCCGCATCCAGCGGCATGGCCATGGCGCCGAAGGCGCGCAGCGCCCGCCGGGCGTGCTCGGCGGCCGCGTCCCGGTCACCGGTGGCCAGGGCGAGCCGGGCCGCGGCGAGATCGGCGCGGGCCGAGCCGAGCCGCATCTCGGACTCCCCGGCGATCCGGTGCAGGCTCTCGGTGGCAGCCTCAGCGGCCGCGAGATCCCCGGCCGCCAGGGTGGCGTCGACGAGGGCGGCCAGCAGCTGCGTGGTACGCACCGCGTGCCCCTCCGTCCCGGACAGCCCGCGCTCGAGCAGGGAGACCGCCACGTGCGGTCGCCCCTCGGCGACGTGGAGCAGGGCCAGCGCGCGCAACGACGACGGGTGCTCCTGCCGCCCGGACAGCAGCTGCTTCGCCTCGCGCAGCCGGCCCTGGTGGATCCGCAGCTCCGCCAGGGAGGCGAGGGCCGGGACGCTGAGCTCCGGGATGGCCCGGGCGTGGGTGGCTAGGGCGGACTCGAGGGCCTCCTCGGCCTCGGACCAGTTGCCCGTGGCGATCAGCACGTCGGCGTGCACGGTCCGGCAGACCCCCAGCAGCGGCGCCGCCTGATGGGACCGGGCGAAGTCGTCGACGCGCTCGCACCACTCCACGGCCCGCTCCCACTCCTCCGCCTCGGCGCAGGCCGTGACCAGGGCGCAGTAGGTGTCGCCCAGGGTGTGGACGTTGCGGACCCGCCCGGCCGTAGCGGCGACCATGGCCTCCTCGAGCAGACGCAGACCCGGCTCCCGGTGGCCCGCGGCCAGCTCCGCCTGACCGAGCAGGCTCAGGGCGAAGACCTCCAGGTCCTCCGCGCCGGACTCCCGGCCGATGCGCATCGCCCGTTCCGCCTGCGCGGCCTGTTCCTCGACGGACTCTGCCTGCTGGGCCCGTCCGACCGCCACCCAGCCGTGCCCGGTGCCCGTAGGGATGCCCTCGACCGCCCGCTCGGCCCGGGCGAGCCAGCCCCGTGCCGCAGACGGGCGGCCGGCGATGAGGTGCTGGTCGGACACCCAGACCGCCACCCGGGCGGCGTCGTCGAAGCGGTGCTGCGCCACGAGCCCCGCGACGGCACGTTCGCGCCACGCGATCCCCTCGGCGATCCGGCCCTCGAACCACAGGGCGAGGCCCAGGCCCTCCGCGGCCACCGACTCACCGGCAGAACCGCCGCCGTCCAGGACGTGCTCGAAGGCCAGGCGCGCGCCGGCCCAGTCGGCCCGCTCGAGCGCCTCGGTGCCCTCGTGGAGCTGGTCGCCCACCTGCGGCGAATCCATGCGGCCAGTATCCCACCGTGCCCGCGGCGTGGACAGGGCACCGTGCTCCGCTCACAGCAGACGACCCGCCCGTCGGCGCCCGCACGGACCTAGCATGGGCTCATGAAGGACGTGATCCGCTCCACATCAGCTTCATCGCCGGCCTACCTCCCGTCACCCGCGCCGAGGGAGCGTGCCGCGCCGCGAGCGCCCGTGGACCCGCTGTGGCGGTCCGTGCTGGGGATGTTCCTGCGTCGCCACCGCCTGGCGCAGGGTCTGACGCTGGCGCAGGTGGCCCGCGTCTCCGGGGTCTCCACGCAGTACCTCTCCGAGATCGAGCGCGGGGTGAAGGACCCCTCCTCAGAAATCATCGCCGCGGTGGTCGGCGCCCTGGGACTGAACCTGGTCGATCTCACCGAGGGGACCACCGGGGTGCTGCTCGACAGCGCCCCGGCCGCCCGTGCCGTCCCGGGCGAGCCGGTCTGCCTGGCCGGGCCCGTGGTCCTGGCCGTCTGAGCGCTCTCCCCCGGTCCCGCCCGTCTCACCGGGCCCGGACCTCCCGCGGGACCACGACCCGGTCGGCCACCCCGTAGGCCACCGCCTCCTCGGCGGTGAGCACGAGGTCCCGGTCGGTGTCCTCGCGGATCTGCTGCGGGCTGCGCCCGGTGTGCCGGGCGAGGACCTGCTCCAGCTGCTCCCGGGTGCGGGCGATCTCCTCGGCCTCGAGGATGAGGTCCGGGATGGTGCCCTGGCCCTGGGCGGCCGGCTGGTGCAGCACCACCCGGGCGTGGGGCAGCACCGAGCGTCGCCCTGGGGCGCCGGCCGCCAGGAGCACCGCCGCGGCCGAGGCCGCCTGGCCCACGCAGGTGGTCTCCACGGGCGCGCCCACGTGCTGCATGGCGTCGTAGACGGCGAGCATCGCCGTGGTGGACCCGCCCGGGGAGTTGATGTAGAAGCCGATCGGCTGGTCGGAGCCGTAGGAGTCCAGGTAGAGCAGCTGGGCGATCAGGACGTTGGCGACCCCGTCGTCGATCTCGGTGCCGAGGTAGACGATGCGCTCCACCAGCAGCCGGCTGAAGACGTCCATGCTGCGCTCGCCGTTGGGCGTGCGTTCGACGACGTAGGGCACGGCGTAGCTGCTCACGACTCCACCCCCGCGGCGGCCGTGGTGGCGGAGCGGGGCCGGACGTCGTCGAGCCCGGCGATGACCCGGTCCACGAAGCCGTAGGCGAGGGCCTCCTCGGCGGTGAACCAGCGGTCCCGCTGGGAGTCGGCCGTGATCCGCTCGAGCGGCTGGCCGGTGTGCTCGGCGATGAGCCCGAGCACGGTGTCCCGGGTGTGGCGCAGGTCGTCGGCCTGGATGGCGATGTCCACGGCGGTGCCGCCGATCCCGGCCGAGCCCTGGTGCAGCAGGATCCGGGCGTGCGGCAGGGCGCTGCGCTTGCCCGGGGTGCCGGCCGAGAGCAGGAACTGCCCGGCGCTGCAGGCCAGGCCCATGGCCAGGGTGGACACGTCGTTGGGGATGATCCGCATGACGTCCATGATCGCGAGCATGGCCGGGACGGAGCCGCCCGGGGAGTTGATCCAGAGGGAGATGTCCCGCCGCGGGTCCTGGGCGGAGAGCAGCAGCAGCTGCGTGCACAGCCGGTTGCCGGTGGCCTGGTCCAGCTCGGCGCCCAGCACGATGATGCGCTGCTCCAGCAGCCGGGAGGCGAGCTCGTCGTCGATCGGGGTCCGGGGTGGTGCGGTGGCGGTGTTCATGGGCCCAGCGTGGACCCGGTCCCCCTTAGGCGGAACCCGTTTCTGCTGTGCGCGGCTCCGCCCTGAGCGGCTCTGCTCTCGGCGGCGCCGAATCCTCGAGCGGCGGGCGGGCCGCACGTAAGCTCGGAGGCGGTCGGATCGAACCGGGCCGCGTCGTCGGGAATCCCGGCGCAGGCGCCCCCAGGGACGGAGACACGATGAGCACACCCCCGAGCCAGAACCCGCACTCCTCCACGCACTCCCCCGCGCCGCACGTGGCCGACAGCCACGACCTGATCCGCGTCCAGGGTGCGCGCGAGAACAACCTCCGGGACATCAGCGTGGAGCTCCCCAAGCGCCGGCTCACCGTGTTCACCGGCATCTCCGGCTCCGGCAAGAGCTCCCTGGTGTTCGGCACGATCGCCGCGGAGTCGCAGCGGCTGATCAACGAGACCTACAGCACCTTCGTGCAGGGCTTCATGCCCACCCAGGCCCGGCCCGACGTCGACGTCCTCGACGGGCTCACCACCGCGATCATCGTGGACCAGGAGCGGATGGGCGCCAACGTCCGCTCCACCGTGGGCACCGCCACCGATGCGGACGCGATGCTGCGGATCCTCTTCAGCCGGCTCGGCGAGCCCCACATCGGCACGGCGAAGGCGTTCTCCTTCAACGTCGCCTCGATCAGCGGCGCGGGCGCGGTGACCATGGAGCGCGGCGGGAAGACCGTCAAGGAGCGGCGCAGCTTCTCCATCACCGGCGGCATGTGCCCGCGCTGCGAAGGCATGGGTCAGGTCAACGACTTCGACCTGACCCAGCTCTACGACGCCTCCAAGTCCCTCAACGAGGGGGCGCTCACGATCCCCGGCTACAGCGCGGACGGCTGGTACGGCCGGATCTACGGCGGCTCCGGGTTCCTGGACCCGGACAAGCCGATCCGCGACTACACCGAGACCGAGCTCCACGACCTGCTCCACAAGGAGCCGACCAAGATCAAGGTCGACAACATCAACCTGACCTACGAGGGCCTGATCCCCCGGATGCAGAAGTCCTTCCTGTCCAAGGACGTGGCCGCGCTGCAGCCGCACATCCGCGCCTTCGTGGAGCGGGCCGTGACCTTCACCGCGTGCCCCGAGTGCGGCGGCACCCGGCTCAGCGCCGCCGCCCGTTCCTCCAAGATCCGGGGCATCAGCATCGCCGACGCCTGCGCGATGCAGATCAGCGACCTCGCCGCGTGGGTGCGGGCCCTGGACGAGCCGTCCGTGGCGCCGCTGCTCACCGCACTCGGCGAGACCCTCGACTCGTTCGTGGAGATCGGGCTCGGCTACCTCTCGCTCAGCCGCTCCTCGGGCACGCTCTCCGGCGGCGAGTCCCAGCGCACCAAGATGATCCGCCACCTCGGCTCCTCGCTCACCGACGTCACCTACGTCTTCGACGAGCCGACCATCGGACTGCACCCCCACGACATCCAGCGGATGAACCAGCTCCTGCTGCGGCTGCGGGACAAGGGCAACACGGTGCTGGTCGTGGAGCACAAGCCGGAGACCATCGCGATCGCCGACCACGTGGTCGACCTCGGCCCCGGCGCCGGCACCGCCGGCGGCACCGTCTGCTACGAAGGCACCGTGGCCGGACTGCGCGCCGGCGACACCCTCACCGGGCGGCACCTGGACGACCGCGCCGCCCTGAAGACCACCGTGCGCACCCCCACCGGGGCCCTTGAGGTGCGCGGCGCCGACACCCACAACCTGCGGTCCGTCGACGTCGACATCCCGCTCGGCGTGCTGACCGTGCTGACCGGGGTGGCCGGCTCCGGCAAGAGCTCACTGATCACCGGGTCGGTGCTCGGCCGGGAGGACGTGGTCTCGATCGACCAGGGCGCCATCCGCGGCTCCCGCCGCAGCAACCCGGCCACCTACACGGGCCTGCTGGACCCGATCCGCAAGGCCTTCGCCAAGGCCAACGGGGTGAAGCCCGCGCTGTTCAGCGCCAACTCGGAGGGCGCCTGCCCGGCCTGCAACGGCGCCGGCGTGATCTACACCGACCTGGTGATGATGGCCGGGGTGCCCACCACGTGCGAGGAGTGCGAGGGCCGGCGGTTCCAGGCCGCGGTCCTCGAGTACACCCTTGGCGGGCGCAACATCGCCGACGTGCTCGCCATGCCGGTCGAGGAGGCCGAGGAGTTCTTCGGCGCCGGCGACGCCCGCACCCCGGCCGCCCACGCCATCCTGCACCGGTTGGCGGATGTGGGACTGGGCTACCTCAGCCTCGGCCAGCCGCTCACCACGCTGTCCGGCGGCGAGCGCCAGCGGCTCAAGCTGGCCACCCACCTGGGCAAGAAGGGCGGCGTCTACGTCCTCGACGAGCCGACCACGGGTCTGCACCTCGCCGACGTGCAGCAGCTGCTCGGCCTGCTCGACCGGCTGGTGGACTCCGGCAAGTCGGTGATCGTGATCGAGCACCACCAGGCGGTCATGGCCCACGCGGACCGGATCATCGACCTCGGCCCCGGCGCCGGCCACGACGGCGGCCGGATCGTCTTCGAGGGCACCCCCGCCGAGCTCGTCGCCGCCCGCTCGACCCTCACGGGCGAGCACCTCGCGGCCTACGTGGGCGCCTGAGCGGGACGCACTACCGTGGGCACGGCCGCCGGCTGTGCCCACGGCAGGAGCTCGATGCGCAAGGCGAGCCCCGGTCTTGCATGCACCGCCCGAACGGTGGAACAGCTATACGACCGCGCCCGCGGGGACAAGGTGCTGCGCGCCGACCGGCAGGGTCCGGGTGTACTCCCTGAGCCACTCGCACAGCTCGGGCCCGAGGTCCTCGCGCTCCGAGGCCAGGATGATGTTGGCCTTGAGGTAGCTGAGCTTGTCGCCGGTGTCGTAGCGACGGCCCTTGAAGACCACCCCGTACACCCCGCCGCCCTCGCCCTCGCGCTGGGCGAGGGTCTGCAGCGCGTCGGTGAGCTGGATCTCGTTGCCGCGCCCGGGGGCGGTGTTCTCCAGCACCTC